>JAFACO010000567.1 GCA_023425485.1 Bacillota bacterium | reverse complement strand
GTATAATCTCGATCCAATGGATAGGTGGTTCCTGCTAGAGCACCACTTCCGAGAGGGGATAGATTTAATCTTTTTTCAATATCATGTAATCTGGAGCGATCTCTCTTAAACATTTCAAAATATGCCCCAAGATGATGAGCAAGAGTCACTGGCTGCGCCTTTTGCAAATGAGTGAAGCCAGGCATATAGGTATCGAGATTTGATTTCATGATTTCATGCAAGGTTAACAGCAATGATTTGAGTAACTCGTCAATTTCACTGATTTCCTGCCTGGTATAAAGCTTCATATCAAGAGCTACCTGATCATTACGACTTCTTCCGGTATGAAGTTTTTTACCCGCATCACCAATTCGATTAATTAAGTGAGACTCGACAAAGCTATGAATATCTTCATAAGTGGAATCTATTTCAAGAATATTATTACTGATATCCTCCAAGATACCAGTTAACCCCTGTTTAATTAAGTCACATTCTTCAGAGGAAATAATTCCTTGTTTTGCCAACATAGTAACATGAGCAATACTTCCTTGAATATCTTGTTGATAGAATTTTTGATCAAAGGAGATGGAGGCATTAAAATTATGCACTAACTGATTGGTTTCTTTTGTAAAACGTCCTCCCCATAATTTCATCTGTAGCACCTCATTTCTATTCGTGTGGGTTATTATTTACTAGCAGTATATATGTAATTATTGCTTCAGTTGCAGTGTAAGTATATACATCCAGCAATCAGATGGTCTTCTTATAATTAATGCTGTGAAATATCTGATAGCCTATCTGTTTCACAAATTAATGATTTTATAAATATATTTATCTATTTTATCTTATTATTTAAAAATATTCAAGAAGTATTTATATTTATTCATTTAATAAGCATAAAAAACTTTAAAAACCCTAAGAAAAATAAATATTAAAAACTTAGAATATAGAAATAATAGTAATTAAGAAGAATATCTAGTGAAATAGTCCTATGGGATATAAAAAGGGAGAGCAGAAAGTAACATCTGAAATGAATGCATACAGATGTTACTTTCTGCTCTCCCTATCATTAGATTAAGTAAATGGGTACATCGCATGCTACTAATTGCTGGATTTATAAGCTCATGTAGTGTTTACACTTTTACTTATTTGGTGGTTCAATTTTATAGTTGATATAATGTCGTATATTTTTCTTTAAGATAAGCGACGAAATAATCTGCATTAAATTTCTCGCCACAAACAGACATTAATATCTCGTTGGTATTTTTTACGGCTCCAAACTTATGGATATGATCACCTAGATAATCACGGATTGGTAAAAGATTACCCTCACTTAGGTACTCATTAAGAGGCATTTTATCTTTCATGCAGGCATGAATCTGACTTGCAACAGCACTTCCAATAGCATAGGAAGGGAAGTATCCAAATTCACCCCAGGACCAATGGGTGTCCTGTAGAACTCCTTCGGAATCTGTGGAGGGTGTAATACCCATATATTCCTGATATTTTTGGTTCCAAACGGCAGGAAGTTCTTCCACAGTTACTTCATCGGCAAAAATCATTTTCTCAATTTCGTAACGTATTATAATATGAAGACAGTAGCTTAATTCATCTGCTTCTGTTCGAATCAGACTTGGCTGTGCTTTATTAATTCCTTTGATAAATTGATCAAGGGAGACATTACTTAAATTTTCAGGGTAGGCTGCAACCAATTTATCGTAGATAGGAGTCCAAAATTCTTTGCTGCGGCCGATGATATTCTCATAGAATCTGGATTGTGATTCGTGCATACCCATGGAAGCACCACCGCCTACCAAGGTTTGAGTGATGGAATTATCAATATTCATTTCATAAATGGCATGACCGCTTTCATGTATCATTGAGAACATAGCGCTTTCTAAATTATCCTCAATGTAACGGCTTGTGATACGCACATCATGATTATGAAGATTGGTGGTAAAGGGATGTGCACTTTCTGCTATAACTCCACGATTAAAATCAAAGCCGACATATCCTGCAAGGTATTTGCAGAATTCACGTTGCTTATCTACGTTATAAGAAAGGTAGTTATAACTCTTATCAACGGAGTCAGCAATTTTTGACACTTCTTTGAGCAAGGGAATTATTTCTTTCTTAACTTTGTCAAAGAACACATCAAGTTCTTCAATTAAAAAGCATTCGTCAAAATCTCCAAGGAGAACTTCGTAAGGCTTTTTATCATCTTTTAAGCGATATTTTGCAAATTTTTTCTTGTAGTCGATAATCTGTTTTAGATAAGGAGCAAAATCTTCAAAACGATTATCTTTTTTCGCTTTGGACCATTTTCTACTGGAAATAGAGGTCAATTCGTTAAATGCACGATATTCCTCTGGAGGAATGCTCTCTAACTGATCGTAGTTTTTCGCAAGTTCTCTAACAATAGCTTTTTCTGTTTCTGTCAGTTCCTTTTGTTCTTTTTCCTCCTGAAGCTTTTTCAGTAGTTTTCTTACATCGTCATTAATAAGGCTTTTCATATACTCATCAGATAATACTCCAATTACCTTAGAGGTATATTCTGCGGCTTCAAATGGAGCGCTGGTTTGGTCATCCCATTCAAATAAAGTACGTGCGGATTGAAACGCCATGGTTTTCTCTAAATAAGGTTGTAGTTTTTCAAATGTTTTACTCATAAGTTCTCCTTCCATGTCTTTATTATATCGATTATTGCAAAGCTTAAACAAGAATATATCTTGGAAAGCTTTACCTAATTCATGACAAGTGAAACGACATGGCGTTTCATCTTGTTTCGTTCAAACATAGTATAACAACATTCCAAGCAGTTAGCAATTTTAATCTATTTATATATTTGAAATTATACTTAAAAATATGTAACAGTTCAGCCCTAAGCTCGATTTCGCTTCGCTGCATCTCGCTTAGGCAGAGCGCCTTACAAGAATGTGAAGCAACAGGTATTTGAAAGCAAGCTTTCATACCTGTTTCTTCACATTCTTGCAGGGCTGAACTGTTATAGAATATTGTAAAAATTCAATAAAAATTCAGATTACTATTGCTTGAAACAAAAATATTGGTTAAAATAAGCGTATCATACCATATTCTCTCGCATCTTACAAATTTTATCAATTAATAATGGATGTAAATGGTAGGATAAATAGTAGAAGTAGTAATTTTATCCGCATAGGTTCCACATAGAAGCGTATAATATATATGATATTTGTCATCTATTTGGACGATTGCGTTAAGTTTGGTCAAACCAATATTTAATTTATGAAAGGATGAATAACATCATGAAAAATTTAATAATTGAAAAAGTGATAGGAAGAGAAATTTTAGATTCCAGAGGCAATCCTACAGTTGAAGCAGAGGTTTTTCTTGCGGATGGTAGCATGGGACGAGCAGCAGTTCCTTCCGGTGCATCAACAGGAGCATTTGAAGCAGTTGAACTACGTGACGGTGATAAGAGCAGATACCTGGGAACAGGCGTAAGAAAAGCAGTAGATAATGTTAATCAGTTAATAGCAAAAGAAATCGTTGGAATGGAAGCAACACAGCAAACAGAAATTGATGCTAAGATGCTTGCACTTGACGGTACTGATAATAAAGGTAAGCTTGGAGCAAATGCAATATTAAGTGTATCTTTAGCAGTAGCTAAGGCGGCAGCAACTTCCTTAAAACTGCCACTTTATCGTTACCTTGGCGGTGTAAATGCGAAAACTCTTCCAGTGCCAATGATGAACATTATTAATGGTGGTAAGCACGCGGATTCCAGTCTTAATATTCAGGAATTCATGATTATGCCAGTTGGTGCAACCAGCTTTTCTGAAGCTTTAGAGCACAGTACAACTGTATTCCATACACTTAAAAAACTATTAAAGAATGATGGTTTTGTAACAGCTGTTGGTGATGAAGGTGGTTTTGCACCTAAGTTCAGCAGTGATACACAAGCACTTGATTATATTGTAAAAGCAATTGAAGCAGCTGGATATCGTCCAGGCGAAGACTTCTATATCGCAATTGATGCCGCTGCTACAGAAATGTATGATGAAGCAAAGAAGGCTGGCAGAGAAGGCGATTACCTATTCTGGAAATCCGGTGAATATAAGACTGTTGAACAAATGGTTGATTTCTGGGAAGATGTTTGCAATAAATATCCTGTTATTTCCTTAGAAGATGGTTTATCAGAAGAGGATTGGAAGGGCTGGAAGCTGTTAACAGAACGTTTAGGCAATAAGATTCAGCTCGTTGGAGATGATCTTTTTGTTACAAATACAACCCGTGTAAAAGAGGGTATCAAACAGGGTATATCAAACTCTGTATTAATTAAATTTAATCAGATTGGTTCCCTTACAGAGACATTAGATGCGATCGAAATGGCTAAGAATAATCGTTGGACAGCAGTAGTTTCCCATCGTTCAGGTGAAACAGAGGATGTTACTCTTGCTGATATCGCAGTAGCAACCAATGCAGGGCAGATTAAAACAGGTGCTCCTTCCAGAACAGATCGTGTTGCAAAATACAATCAGTTACTTCGTATTGAACAGGAACTAGGATGTAATGCAAGATATCTTGGAAAAGATGCTTTTAAGGTGTTCTAATAAAATTGATCATGAGTGTTATAAGCTAAATAAGTTTCTTGAATAGAATAGGTGTGTATATAGTCATCTGGACTTGCCTTACCCTCCAATGATTGCCGATAAAACTGGCAACCATTAGACGCCGGTCTGCGCCATCTGATTATATACACACCTATTTATTTCTGAAGTCTGTGAATGCTTATGATACTTATACACTTTAAATCTAGAACACCTTTGGGGTGCTGACGAAAAGAGAATGCCAAGTTGATTTTGCCAAATACCCTGTTGTTCCTTGAAAGTATTTCAATATATTAAAGCTCAACGTTATACGGGTCTGCGTGACTTGGATAGATAATTTTGGGTTGGTACTGCAATAGCATGTCCCAACTATCTTCAATAACAAAGTCGTTATAAGCCTCCTTTAAGTAGAAGGAGGGGAGATCTCCAGTAAAAGCACATTCATTTGGAAGTACAAGGCTGACACTATCATCGCTGTGGCCAGGTGTAGTAATTAATTCACCATGGATACCGATTTCTTCAAAAAAACGTGAACTACTTTCATCTGTTAAGATTAGAGCTTGGCTTGGAATGATATCCTTGTAATTGGCCTTCCAATTCTTCTTATAAAAGAGGTTCAATTTGCTCATGTAGGGATATTGTTCTTCGTGAATGATAAGAGTAATACCTAAATCACAAAGGTTTTGTGTAAGTCCAGCATGATCAGGATGAAAATGAGTTATTAGCAGATAATTGATTTCATTTAATTGGATGGACTGCTGGTTTAATAATTGCAGCAGATTAGAAAAGGTATCTGGTAATCCAGTATCTATCATTAACCAACCTTTTGTTAAGGGTAATAAATAGCAGTTGGTATGATTATTTGTTATTTGTAGAACTCTCATTGTTACACCTCATTTATTCAAAGAAAATTATACACCATGTGAGATATGTTTTATATTTAAAAATCATATATAGTTTCATGTTTCCGAATCTTATAGTAAAATTCTAGCTATTGAAGTATAAAAAGCTGTACCCACGGGTACAGCTTAAAATGCTATATTTATCATTCGTGCTTTAGCTCAAAGGGAACATCTGTTTTACACCGGTAGGCTTTAATAATATTGCCTGTAACTTTGCGAAAAACCTTCTCTACGTTCAAGTCGGGGTCCCACACATAGGGCATTCTATCATACATAGAATTGCGGTCCCACATACTATCATCATATGGAGTAACCGGAGTTTTATTTTTATCAGAGTTAGGATTCACACCAGCACCTCACAAATAAGATTAATAACCTTATAGGTATATTCAAATATGGTTATTGCTATCTCTAACTATATAACGAATCAGTGAAGATTTCAAGTAGCACTAATTCTCTAGACTAAAATATTTTATTATAGTTTAACTATTAATATTTTTGAAACTAAACTTCTTTTGTGCCTCCACTATAATAATAGGAACAAAGGAAAGAAGCAAGGTAATTGCCCATTGTCTATTATTTAAAGGTACAACCTGGAATATGTCAGCTAATGGTTTAATCATAATTACTGAAATCTGAAGCAAGGCACATATAATAAAAGAGTAGACAAGTTTACGATTTGAGAATAGTCCAATTTGTGATATGGAATGTTCACTTCTCATATTAAAGGAATGGAAGAGTTGGGATAAGCTTAGTACAGCAAATGCCATCGTTCTGCCAACCCAGGGGGTAACTGAACCGTTTGCAATGCTGTCAGGCATATGCATGATGCTTTTAGCAGTCGGCAAATCATACATATGATAGCCAATCATAAATGCCAGGAGTGCCAAGGTTCCTATCATAATACCTTCTAATATTATTTTTGCTGCAAGGCCATCTGCAAACATGCCTTTACTAGCTGAAATCGGTTTCTTCTTCATAATGTCTTTATCTGTTGGCTCTACGCCTAGTGAAATAGCAGGCAGAGAATCTGTCACCAGATTTACCCAAAGTAACTGTACAGCAACCAGTGGAGTTGGCAAGCCTAAGAAAATGGCTACAAATATGGTAAGTATCTCACCAATATTACTGGAAAGCAGGAAATGTACCGCTTTTTTGATGTTATCATAAATACCGCGTCCTTCTTTTACGGCAGATACAATGGTGGCAAAGTTATCATCAGTTAGCACCATATCTGCAGCATTCTTAGCTACATCAGTACCTGATATACCCATAGCACAACCAATATCAGCAGCGTTTAGTGCAGGAGCATCATTAACACCATCACCAGTCATGGCAACCACGTTCCCGCGACTTTGAAAGGCTTTGACAATACGCACCTTATGTTCTGGCGAAACTCTTGCGAAAACACGATAACGATCTATACTTTCTACTAAATCCTCATTGCTCATACGGTTTAGCATATCTCCAGTGATAGCTTCCTCACCTTCAGAAAGAATACCAAGTTCTTTTGCAATTGCTTTGGCTGTAAGAACGTGGTCACCTGTAATCATAACCGGGCGAATTCCAGCCTGACGACAGAGGGCAACAGCATCCTTCACCTCAGGTCTAGGAGGATCAATCATACCAATTAAACCCACAAAAGTGAGTCCTGACTCCAGTTGATTAGCAGGTAACTTACTGCTTTGTGCAGGCAAATTCTTATATGCTACAGCAATTACCCTTAATGCTTTTCCAGTCATCTCGTTATTAAGAACGGTAATTCGGCTTCTTTCTTTATTTGTAAGAGGATATTGCTTTCCTTCATAATAATATTGAGTACAGAGAGGAAGCAAGAAATCAAAGGCACCCTTTGTGATACTTCTATAATTATGATCAAAAGAACCATGGACTGTTGTCATAAGCTTACGGGTGGAATCGAAAGGAATTTCATGTACTCTTTTATAAGTACGATCTAAATTTAGTTTATTAGAACCAGTATGATAAGCTGCGAGTACAAGTGCTTTCTCCGTGGGTTCTCCGGTAATGTTAATGGCTTGCTTATCAAGTTCCAGAATTGCATCATTGCAAAGAGCAGCGTGTGATAAAAGGAAGGAACCAAAGTCGCTTTTAAACTCCTCTTTTCCTTGAATAGAGCTAATTTGAGTTACCGTCATTACATTTTGTGTCAGTGTTCCGGTCTTATCTGAACAAATTACGGTAGCACTTCCAAGTGTTTCAACCGCTGGAAGCTTACGAATGACTGCATTTTTCTTAGCCATACGCATAACACCTAAAGAGAGCATAATGGTTACAATGGCTGGCAGACCTTCTGGTATTGCGGCTACTGCAAGGCTTACAGAAGTCATAAACATCTCAAAGATACCAACGTTCTTTAATAAGCCCATGACAAAAATAATTGCGCAGATAATAAGAGCAGCAATACCTAACACTTTACCTGTATCAGCTAAACGCTTTTGTAAAGGAGTCATAGGTGTTTCTTCATTTATAATTAGTGATGCAATATGACCTACCTGGGTATTCATACCAATGTCAGTGACAATTGCAATTCCTCTTCCATAGGAAATACTGCTGCCAGACATGACGAGATTAACTCGATCCCCAAGTCCCGTATCAGGTACCAGAACTACTTCGGCTGATTTCTCTACAGGATGTGACTCCCCGGTTAAGGAAGACTCCTCGACCTTCAAATTCATAGCATTCACTAACCTTGCATCAGCCGGAACATAGTTGCCGGTTTCCAGCAAAATGATATCGCCAGGTACCAGATCTTCCGCATTAATCTGGATTACTTTGCCATCTCTTAGTACATGAGCGGTTTGAGCAGATAGTTTTTTCAAAGACTCTAATGCTTTTTCTGCCCTGGCTTCCTGAGCAAGACCTAAGGTAGCATTGACTGTAATGATGATTAGAATAATGATAGGATCAACGTAGTCAGGTTCACCTTCCATGTAAGAAACTAAAAAGGATAAGATAGCAGCAAAGATTAATATGATAATCATAAAATCAGCAAACTGAGCGAAAAACTTTAATATTAGCGGCTTTCCTTTTTTTGCTGTTAGCATGTTTTTCCCATAGATTTGTTGTCGATCTTTTGCTTCTTTGGTGGATAATCCTTTTTCCCGTGAACCCTCCAGTTTTTTCAATGTTTCTTCAACGGATAAGCTGTGCCAATTCATTGCGGTCACTCCCGGTATGGTCAATCTTCTTTTAATTATATGAAAGAGACAGGGGAATATGATTAGGAATAGCTATATATAGCATGACAAGTAATTGATTTGTTGGGAAGTAAATTAGTTAATATTGAAACTAAATTAAGAATTCAAAAAAGAAATTAACATTTACAAAATAAAAAAATAGAGTATAATACATCAAGTAACGTTATATACGCAATCAGGAATTGTTTATGAATTTAGCGATATAGACTCTGAATTTGAGGTGTAGAATGGAAAAGTCAATAACAAGAGATATGACCAGCGGTTCGCCGGCTAAATTAATATTAAAATTTTCAGTACCAATGTTGATCGGTAATCTATTTCAACAGTTTTACTATTTGATAGATTCAATTATTGTAGGTAAAGTTATTGGTAGTGAGGCACTTGCTGCTGTAGGAGCAACTGGCTCACTTGTATTTTTAATATTGGGACTTACCTTCGGTCTTTCAGCAGGTATTTCAATTGTAATTAGTCAGTATTTTGGTGCTCAGGATTATGAAAATGTGAGAAAAGGTTTTGCTACAGCAACCTACGTAGTTATTATAGTATCAACAATTATGGGCATCATAGGTTTCGTTTCAAGCCGATGGTTACTAGAGCTTTTGAATACACCGGATACAATAATTGTCCAAGCGGACCAGTTTATGAAAATTACCTTTGCTGGCATACTTGGTGTATCTTGTTATAATGGTATGGCAGCAATACTCCGAGCTCTGGGTGATTCCGTAACTCCTTTAAAATTTCTTGCGTTAGCATGTTTAATTAATATTGGACTTGATTTTCTATTCTTATTAGTATTCCATTGGGGTGTTGCAGGCGTGGCATTTGCAACTGTTTTAGCACAGATTATTTCTGCTATTTGCTGCGTGGCTTATGCTTTAGCTAAAGTAAAAATACTTCGAATGCCGTTAAAAGAGTTTAAACCACATAAAGAAATATTAAAAAAATGTTTAAAACTGGGATTACCGGTGGCACTTCAAAACTCTCTTGTATCAATATCAATGATGGCGCTGCAGGGAGTTATTAATAGTTATAATGATACTGTAATCGCTGCATATACAGTAGTAAATCGAATTGAGCAATTAGTGTTATTACCAGGTATGTCCTTAGGTGCAGCATTAGCTGCCTATGCAGGGCAAAACATAGGTGCAGGCAGGGTAGATAGAGCTAGACAAGGGTATAAATCTGCTGCTCGTATCATAATTATATTCAGTCTATGTATGCTCCCGGTTATGTATTTTGGTGGAGAATATGTTATTCGACTCTTTACTAAAAAAGAGGACTTTGAAGTAGTAGTGATTGGTATGCATGCAGTAAGAATTACTTGTTTCTTTTATTCTGCAGTAGGTATGATATTTGTCTCAAGAAACTTCTTAAGTGGAACAGGAGATATTGCTATTCCTATGGTTATGGGTATTACCGAAGTTATTTGCAGAGTTGTACTAGCAAATGTATTAACTATATTCTTTGGATATTATGGTATTTGGTGGGCAACTGGTATTAACTGGGTGATTACCGCAATCGTCGGAATTGCCAGAGAAGCTTCTGGTAAGTGGCAGCAAAAATCACTTATTCAGAGAGCATAGCCTCTTTAATCGCTGACTTTATTTTTCTTCTTTTTTTAATTTTCTTATATATAATATGAGTGATAAGAGTAGTTAAGCAGACAATAAGAACAGGTATTAAATTGTGTTTATACCTTTCGTAGTACACAGCAACATTGTTATAGTTTTCTCTAAGCATATAGCCAAGACCAATTAATAAAGTATTCCATACTGTAATGCCGATTGCAGAAGCGCCAAAGTAAGTCATAGGATTAAGCTTTGAAGCTCCTGCAATCAGTGCAATATAGGTACGAATTAAGGGGATAACCCTTCCAATACAGACAGCTGCTGAACCATGGTTAAGAAAAGTTCGATTAGCAGCATCAATTCCCTTCTTCATTTTCGGAAATTTCTTTCCAATGGCATTTAGAATGGTGCCACCTCCAAACCAACCAATGGTAAAGCAAAACCCAGTCCCAATTAAACCAGCAGCTATACTTAGAGGAAGGATTACAAAGAAATTGGTATGATTTGCAGAGGCAACTGCACCGCAAAAGGGAAGAACGATTTCGCTGGATACTGGAAAACAGGCATATTCCAGCATTATTATAATAAACATGGCGATTAAACCGTAATCAGAAATAAGATTTGTTAATGTATTCATCAGAACCTCGAACAGCTTTAATATAAATAATTATATTCCAGCTGTTCTTTTTTCATACTTGAGTAAAAATTGTAACAGTTCAGTCCTAAGCTCGATTTTGCATTGCCTCAAATTATTTTAATTCAATACAATTTAATAATTCCATCTATCATATTGGAAATAATTATGTTAAGATTGAAATGCTAATACCCATATTTACAAACTAATAATGAAAATAGGGGAGGTTAACTTATGAAAGTCATTACTAAATTTTCGAAAAGTGATTTATGGCGTATTCCTAATTTGCTTTGCTATATTCGCTTTTTATTAATACCAGTATTTGTAGTACTCTATATGAAGGCAAATCAACCAAAAGAGTATTTACAAGCGGCTGGAATTGTGTTCTTATCAGGTCTCACGGATTTTTTAGACGGGTTTATTGCACGGCGCTTTGATATGATAACAGAGCTGGGCAAATTAATTGATCCTCTTGCAGATAAGCTAACACAGGCAGCTTTGATTTTTGTTCTTGTTATAAAAATTGAATGGATGTTTCTGCTATTAATTCTTTTTGTGATTATGCAATTATTTATGTTGGTGGCAGGAATTGTAATGTTAAAGAAGGGCACGAAATTAAATGGAGCCAAATGGTTTGGTAAGGTATCAACA
>JAFACO010000565.1 GCA_023425485.1 Bacillota bacterium | reverse complement strand
AATGAAATAGTGCAAAATATTAATGAGGCAGTTAATACTGCGAAAGAAGCTGAAATTATTGTTCAGCTGCAGAAGGTAGCCCTATCTAATACTTCAAAGTCCTTTACCTCAATGGATCTTCAAATTGAAGAAATGATGAAAGAAACAAATGCAATTAAGGAAAATGTAAAGAATATGGAGCAGGCGAGAGTCATTACGGAAGAAGCTATTCAAAGCATTTCAGCCGTATCGGAGGAAACAACTGCTTGTTCCGATACAGTAAGTTCTACCGTTGCGAATCAGATTAGTGCAGTAAGCCAAGTTGATCAAACAATTAAAAAACTACTTCAGGACGCTGCAATATTAGAAGAAGCAATTAATCGATTTACTATTAAATAGCTCAGCAGTGCTAAAAACACGGTTGCGATTGTTCGAAAAAGTGCTTGCAGATTTGTTGCTGCAAGCACCTTTTTTATACGGATAAATAGTTTATCTAAAAGAATTAGTAGGTTTGTTCTAATTAGTATGTTTATTCTAAACGATTTGTAAGGTTATACCATTTGAATTTGTAGTTGTTCTATATGGATTTATAGGCTTTTCTAAACTCTTGCGGAGTCATTTTTTTTAGGGTTTTAAATTGTTTATTAAAATATGCAAGATTCTCATAACCGCATTCTAGAGAAATATTTAATACTTTAATATTTGTTTTCAAAAGCAGTTCTGTAGCTTTATCAATACGTAGTTTATTAATATATTCAAACAAGGTTTTTCCGGTTATTTTTTTGAAATAGCGACAGAAGTACTGATGATTCATTCCTAATAAGTCTGCCAGTTGACTGACTGTAAGTTTCTTTTGGTAATTGTCTTGGATAAATAAAAGCGCTTTTTTAATGTTTTCCACTTTATAAGGAATGGGTATTTCGATTGTCTCTCGATTAATCATATAATTGTTTTCGTAAATAATAGCAATAAGTTCCAGTAAATATGCTTTGATTTTAATATAGGAGCCTAAACTCTTTTTTTGGGCTTCCACTAAGGTTTTGTTGTAAACACTCATCACCTGATCCCAAATATCATGATAGGGAAATATAAAGCTTGGAAATTGTAATTTTTTCTCTATTAAGGGTTTCATAATTCTTGCTTGAATTTCATCAAAATGTTCAAAATATAACATTAACAAATCAAAAACGATAGCACTTTCTCTTTGACCTTCCTCTAATAAGATTGAGTGAAAATCACCGGCTTCCACAATAGCTAAAGCTGGAGCAATAATTTGATATTCCTCCATGTTATGGACAAAGGTAAAGGTTCCTGTCTGGAAATAAATAATTTCCGTTTCTTTATGCCAGTGAAGATTAACTAAATAATTAAATTCACCCTGCCATTGGTAAAAGGCAAATGGAAATAGAATTGAACCATGTATAATTTCTTCTTTTAAATCATTATTTCCCATAAGCCATCCTCCGGACCAAAAGATTTTAAATGTAACAATTAACTCATAATAATTAATTCATTTTTTCTGGGAGGTATGTTAATATAAATAACGGTTTAGCGCTTAACTAATTTAATTATAGTGTTTTTATATAATGATGTCAATAAAAACTATTAATAAGTTATAAGAATGTTACAAAAAAACTGGGTGGAATTCTTCGAAATCCGCCCAGTTTAAATAACGATAAGTAATTATTCAATTGCTAATATTCCATGAGCTATTTTCTCGTTGTTCTTAATATTCCGAGAGTTTACCTTGATTCAACATTTGTTATTGTGGAGCACCACTAGTAATGACGCCGTTTTTAACCGTATATGTTCCGGGAGACCCAAAGTAATAGTTACTGCTGTTGTTATTATCCCAAGAGCCACTTCCGTTATTGAAGCAGGCAGTTAACGTAGTTGAGGTTCCTAAATTAATTGTTAACGTTTTATAACCCGAAATAGAGGCAGTTGACATTAGTGTACCAGGTGCTGTAGTCCAAGAACCGGTACCAATTTGATAATGAGCATATGGTGTAGCCCAAGAGGTGTAATAGTAAAGGGTGATGCTGTTATTGGTGGGAGGTGTTGTCGCCCCATATAATACAACGACAGATCTTGCAGGTAAAGTACCGGTTATGGTTCCGTTTGCAACAGTAAAGGTACCATTATTGGTTTTGCTTGTATAGCTACCGTTAGCTAAATTAGATACAGAGGATAGTGAGGTGCTGGAGGTATTTAAATTAATAATAACCACTCCCTGTGTGCCTCGTTCGATCATAAGTACCTTTGTATTTCCGCTTGGATTTCTTAAATATTCATTTTGACCAACCATGGCATTTCTAAAATTGTTTACCGCAGCTACAGTACTATCCATGAAGAGAGCACTTCCTCTGTCACCGATTTGAGAATTTCCAGGGAAACGATTATCCGTGGATTTACCACCGCCGCCTACTGGACGACTAAAGAAGAGAGGAGTACCACCTGCTCGAGATGCAATAACTGCCCATGCAAGTTTTATCTGCTCATCCGTCATAAACTGTGAGGAACCTGATTCTGTTATTGCGTTGGCGTAATTATCGTGGGATTCAACCCAGGTTACTAATTTGTTAGTGCTAACACCACTAATAAGCCAATTGTTAATGTTTGAAGTACTGAAGTTATTAGCAACGACGCTGTCTCTTAATTTTTTGCCGTAACTTGAGGCTGTTACACTCATGTAGTTAGCATATGCACTTTCTCTAGAAACACTATCTTGAAGTATTTCACCATACTGGAACTGTGCACCATTGTTGAGTATTGTTGGCCAAAAGTTAGAGGAAAAGGACCCATCATCCGGCAACTCCACATGTTTTGCAGCATCATAACGGAAGCCATCAGCTCCCAAAGAGATTAATTTTTGCAAATAAGTTTTTATGTAATTTTGTACAGCAGTATTTTGGGTATTATTATCCCATAAACCGAGTAAGGATAATTGAGTTATTTCCTGACGACTGCTCCAGTTGGAAATCTGCTGATTGGTGTGAAAGAAATTAGCAGTATTTCTTATAGTGGAGGCGATGGAATTATAATCACTGGTCATATGATTCTGAACAACATCCACAATAATCTTAATCCCATAAGTGTCTGCTACTTGACACATGGAAGCGAACTCCGCTTCAGTACCCAATTGATAATTACCTACTTTGTAGTCGGTAGGTTGGTAGTGAAAATACCAATTTGATAAACTTTTGTTACCGCTGTTTCCTACTAAGCAAGTACTGGCTGGTGATGTTTGAACACTTGTGTAGCCAGCAGCTGCGATAGCAGCCATGTTGTTTTTGATTGTGTTAAAGGACCAACACCAGGCATGCAAAATTGCCCCATCAGCCATATTTGCTGTAGCTGCACTAGCTGTTTTGCTTTGGTTAATAAAACTTGGAGTATTAATATTAGTCAATACTAAAGCAAAGACCATTACCAATACAATTAGTTTGCGTAACCCTTTTTGTGACCTAATAAAGTTTTTCATAAATAAATACCTCCTTTTGATTATATACATTAATAAGTATCACAAGACTTATCGCAATACTTAATTATGCCTAAGTGTAAGGTTTGAAGATAATTACATTTATAGTATAAGAGACATTTCATACTATTTCTGCGCTAATAATGACAGTTTTATAATGCAATTATGATTTTTCTTAAGCAAAAGGAGGAAGAACTTATTAACTTGAAATTAGATTCTGAAGCCATTCGCCTTGCTGGCGTAAAGCACAACCGCCTATCCCTTCATGCAGCTTGTCACTATTATTGCGTATCTCCTTAAGAAGAGGGGAGCGAAGTGCATCTAATAAAGACATATCACATATATTGCAATCGGAATAGGAAGCAAAGGGACAAGGTTCCAAAGCACCCGAGGCACTTATATGCGCAAAGCCTCTTCCTGCCGCCAGACAGCCGCCATATTGTTCTTCGTCTCCGGGGAAGCATATGGTAATTGCTTTTGTGGTGCTAGTCTGTTCCTCACAGTATTCAGCTAAGCTGGTCTTTTGTTCTTGAGTCAGAACAAATAGTTGGTCGTTATCATCCACTGGCACATATTCCACGTGCACGAACAATCTGCAGCCCAGGTCAATCAGTGAATTTTTGAAAGACTGTTCTGTTACTTCAATATAATTATGACTGCCGGTAGTAATGGATACACCAAAAGGAATTTGTGTTTCCTGCATCAGTTTCATCGCTATGTAGATTTGTGCAGAAACGCCTTCTCCTCGTCTTTTGTCAGTGCTTTCCTCATCCCCTTCAATGCTAAAGAGGGGTAAGATGTTTCGATGCTCCTGAAACCATTTTAACCATTCCTGATCAAATAAAGTACCGTTTGTAAAAACGAGTCCAAGTAATTCAGGATGAACCCCCAAGCTATCCAGAAAATCCGGTGCCAGTAAAGGTTCCCCACCAGCTAATAGTACAGCAGAACATCCGATATCTACAGCCTCGTCAAATAATTTATCAATCTGTTCCCTTTTTAAATCCTGCTGATTACTTCGACAACCTGCTGAATAACAACCCTTACACTCCAAATTACATTGATTGGTCGTACTGATAATTAATAGTGGGGGAACGTATATGCCATCCTTTAAATGATGGTCTCTAATTTTTTCTGCTTTATTCTGGTGTGTTAAAATCTTAAATAGTGCCTTGGAGGATTTGGGGAAGTCTTTTAATAGATTAACACCCATTCCAAGGGTTAGCTTAATATTACTACTAAAAGTATTGCGAAATTCTTGTTTCATAACTAGCTCCAATCTTGCACATTTTGTAGTATAGAGTGACAGAACATTAGGATACTTATCTCCTTAAAATACCGTTCTCTATATGATAAATACTATCCACCAAATCAAGAATACGTTCATCATGGGTAACAATTACAGCAGCTTTTTTATGTTTTTTCGTTTCGCTTTTAATAAGTTCAACAACTTGTCTTCCTCGATCACCGTCGAGACTTGCAGTAGGTTCATCAGCAAGAATAATATCCGGTTGATTAATAAAGGCTCTTGCAATGGCAACACGTTGTTTCTCGCCTCCAGAGAGTTGATTTGGAAAGGCATTCAGACGTTTTGATAAACCTAAATCCTCTAATAATCCCAGAGCATAATCGGTAAAATTGCCATTCTTACTAATCCTGCCCATGTAGAACAATTGATCCTTTACGGTCAGATAGGGTATGAGCTGATGTGATTGAAAAATAAAACCAATTTGTTCCCTACGAATTTTTGTCCATTCTTTTTTGTTCTTTTCAGCTACAAGAGTATTGCCAATGATAACATTGCCTTCGGAGGGAGTTAAAAGTGCTCCTGCAATGGAGAGAAGTGTGGTCTTTCCTGAACCTGAGGGGCCAACGATAGCAGCAAACTCACCGTTTTTCACCTTAAGAGATACTTTATTTAATACTTGATTGGTGCCTTCGCCATCTTTATATATCTTAGATACGTTATTAATCTGAAGAGCATAGGAGCTCTGTTTTTCCATAGTAGCCATTATTCGTTCCCTCCAATCGCAATAAGCGGATCAACCTTTGATACCTTTATTAATGTGAAAAGGCTGCTTATAACTGAGATAAGAACGAAAGCCCCAGAAACCAGAAGGGCTTCATTTACAGCCAAGGAAAAAGGCATTTTGCTCGGCATCATTGCGGAAAGACCGAAGGTCAAAATATCTCCAATGATAATAC
>JAFACO010000556.1 GCA_023425485.1 Bacillota bacterium | reverse complement strand
GTACTAAATAACTATCCAGATATCGGTGAAGAAACACGCAAGAAGGTAATGGCAGTTGTAAATGAGTTCAACTTTACTCCAAATATAAGCGCTCGCAAGCTTGTTCAAAAAAGCAGCAATATCATTGGATTTATTATGTCCGGACTGGAAACCAGCGATACCAATGATGTCGCTCCCTTGCAAATATTAAAAGGTGCTCTTTCCTATATTCATAAAACCAATTACGATATTATCTTTTATCCAATTACTTCGGAGATTCAAAAGCAGAAATCCTATTCTCAATTCTGTCGGGAAAATAATATAACCGGGGTAGTTCTATCCGGTTTACGGACGGATGATCCCTATTATGTAGATGCTTCAAACAGTGACCTGCCATGTGTCACCATCGACTTTGCATTACCTGGCAAGCAAAATTCCTGCATAAGTATAGATAACGTAGAAGCGGCACGTTCTGCGGTAGAGTTCCTAGTTCGCAGTGGTCATAAACACATCGGTACGGTGAACGGAAAAGCGAAATCTGTGGTTGGTCTGGAACGCTGCGCTGGTTATTGTCAAGCATTGCTTGATGGCAACTTACCTATCGTCAATGAGTATGTTATTGATGGTGAATTTAACGAAGAAATTGCATATGAAAAATCATTGGTGCTGCTAACTAGATATCCAGAAATTACTGCTTTATTCTGTGCCAGTGACGTCATGGCAATGGGTGTTTATCGAGCGGCAAAAAAACTTGGACGCAAAATCCCTAAGGACTTGTCCGTAGTTGGGTTTGACGATCTTCCACTTGCCTCCTATGCTGCACCTCCTCTTACAACGATACGTCAGAATTTCTTTCAGTTTGGAGAGTATTCTATAAAGTTACTGATTGATATTCTTGGCCAAAAGACAGCCTTCAGCCATCAGGTTTATGTTGACTATAATTTGATCCTTCGTGATAGTACGATGTTTAATCAGGACTAATCCCAACTATCGCTTTTTATCTTCAGAACAAATTGAATATTTAATAAATTAGGCGTGAAAGCTTGCTGTTAAGTATAATTTTATACATGTGAAACTACAAATCGTTCACTTGTCATTAATTCCGTTTTAATGCGAGCACAACAGTGAGAAAACTATAGATTTTCAAACTATATTCTGAATAGTTACACTTAAATTATTTCACAAAAGACTACATATATTTATCCAATCTTCCGATAAAGATATTACAGAGGGTCGGGTGAAGTTATGTTAATTGAAATTGATATAAGAATTGAAGATAGCGATGGCAGGGTATTGCATCGCTTTGAAAATAAATATGATGATAAAGTTTCAGCTTTCAAAGAGTCGCAAGATTATGCCGACGATGTCGGTATGGATTTTTGTGACTTTTTTTCTGAATATTTATCCTGCAGTGGCGCTATTCTACGCGAAAAATTATTTCAGGGAAACTATACAATGAAAAGGGATAGATCCAAGCGCAAAGTGAAAAAGTCCACAACTAGCCACCGTAACGAATTTAATCATGATAATGAAATTAATCCTAATAGCCAAGTCACTCATCTTGAGGATAGTGAACTAGAATATAGAATACGTATTGGCGACGATAAGGTTCTGGTTGGTAAAATCCCTCTTAAACTCCAGCCTTCCACAACAAGTGTTACTCTTCAATTAAAAGAGGACGTTATAGCTCATCAAGATATAAGTAACACTTTTGATACTGACACAGAACCAAATGTTAAAGATAACCTTGTTAATGGATTTGAGAAAAGTAATGATTATGATAGTATTCAAGAGAATAAGTATGAAAGCAAAGATAATAAAACAGAACTAGACCAAGATAATCAATATAATATAGATATAGCTCCACAAATTAGTAATAAAATAGATGAATTTAATAACTATCCTAATGGAATAAATAAAACTCTAGATCCACAAAGTGATATTTCTACATTTAATGCCGTAGAGACTGACATTGAAATAGATAGCATTTTAAACTATGCTATGATGAAGGCGATTGAAAAGTATGAATTAAACCTTGCACCAAGCTGTGATGCATGAAAAACGGATATTAAAACTTTTTAAGTTTTAATATCCGTTTATTTATATCTCTTTTCTTTTTTTAAATATTAGATAAGATAATCCAGCTAAAGTCAATAGTAAGGATCCGAGCGTAGTAATTAATGAATATTTAGAATTTGACAATAGAATGGATGTGGGTCCATCGGCTCTACCTATAACCCCGATAGCACTTGCATCTTTCCAGGAAAAGCCTCCCAGCTTTTTGATATATAATGGTAACCCATAATTAAAAACTAAGGAACCTATGGTCATCAAAGCAAATATAATTGTTAAAATCGATACAATTCTTCTTTGTATTTTCAAGAACTTCCTCTCCTTTATCTTTATATTTTCTTTGTAACAATCTACCACAAGAAATCTGTTATAGCTTACATTCTGAAGCCTATTTTAATATAACTTCTGTTTCTTTCCTTAACCTATCTTTGTGATCTATGATTATTCCTTTTATGAAAAATATAATTGCTGTTATTACTAAAACGCTAAATACAATTACATTTATGTTATCACTAACATAAACTTCACTCCAGTTCATTAAATCAAATCTAAATCCAATATGATAGGTATCCTGTTTTAAAATATAATCAATGAAGCCTTGTACGGTATAGTGATATGCACTTCCTAGAGCAAAGCATCCGGCAATTTTAATCCAATTATTAAATTTCGTATACCGAATCACTAACATTATACCCCAAAGTAACATTAAAGAATAGACCGCAATTGGTACTGCAATTGAAAAGAACCAATCCCCCCCTGCATAAGCGTTACATACATAAAGAAGAACCATCAATAACAGTGAAATAACAGTAAAATATATTAATGTTTTTTTATTCTTTAAATAATCAGGGAACTTTATACTATACAATATAAAGGGCAAAAACAACAATAGTAAGCCAAAAATTACTCCTGCTAATGCAAGTAGGAACCAATTACCTCCGGTATAGATGTTACAAGTCAATAACAGTAAACTAACGGAACCTGTAAATGCACCAAGTGTAGCTAGACCCTTATTTTTTGTTACTATTATCGGCAACAAGGTCAGTGACATGGAAGTCATAACAGAAATAAGTACGATAAAGAACCAGGATAATTCCTGCTGTACTGCAAGATTACAAATGAAACAAACCAATAACGTTAATCCATATAAAAATATCTGAACATTACGAAGATATTTAACTATATTTATATATCGTTTCGCTAGCTTCTTAGTGTTTTTTGTTTCCACATCTTCTCCGGCAGTTAATAGTTCATGCTCACTAATAGATAAGATATTACATAACTCTCTTATTAAAGTGATATCTGGGTAGGACAACCCTCTCTCCCATTTTGAGACTGCTGATTCCGTGACAAATAATTTGTTTGCCAACTCTTTTTGTGTTAATCCAAGCTCTTTTCTTCTTTTGATAATATATTCGCCAAACTTCTTCTTATCTTCCATATTTAGCCTCCAAGTGTTTGAAATTATTCTAACTCAAATCACCTAGAAGGTCAATAATATAGGCGGATTTAGCGACTCAACTATTAAGCCAGTTAGGAAAAAGCCTTGTTTTATCGAGGTTTTTTAGGTGATTATCTTTTTAAGGTATTAAGTCGTTAATTTTCTTACCCTAACAGTAATGTACTTTCTCCCCGGCACCCGATGAAGTTGCTATTATAGGATTTGATGAATATGAATTCATTGATGTTATTACCTACTCCATATTATTGTGAAACCATATTATTTAAAAAAATAATAATAAATCTCTATGGTAATATTATGTTATTTAATATATTATTTTTATACTATTTATAGTGTGTAATTCGTAGATAAATTGAAGTTCGTTTCGTTACTCATTTAATTGAAAGGGCACATTTTATGAAAAATACTGAAATTTTAAAAACCAATAAAACCTATTGGGATGCAAATGCAGATTTATGGTTTGGAACAACTTCACTTCCAACGTATGGAGTAAAATTTGTGACAGAGGATGAATTACATTTATTTGGAGATGTTTCTGGGAAGAAACTGCTGGAGATTTGTTGTGGAAGTGGTCACTCTTTAAAGTACCACGCTGATAGGAAGGCTTCCGAACTGTGGGGAGT
>JAFACO010000413.1 GCA_023425485.1 Bacillota bacterium | reverse complement strand
CACCAAAAGCGGGCGGTAAAACCGCTGCCGTCACTAAAAAGAGCCTTTACTTGGTACTTTTCAGCCTCATTCTTCTCATTATCGAAGAACAAAATATCTGCACCCATTCCAAGAGATAGAAGGATATTTTCACCGTTAGAGAGCGTAGTTATAATCCATTTTCCTTTATTTCGTATGTTATCAATCCTTGCGCCAATGATTCGTTTTTGAAACTCATCCGATGGGATGTTAGCGCATTTTTCTTGCAGCAGGGTAAGAGTTTGTAGGGTCTTTCCGTGCAGGGTATTTCTCATTTGTCCCGTGAGTTTAGCAATCTCAGGTAGTTCAGCCATTTTCTTTTTACTCCTTCTCTTTTTTTATTTTTATTGGAATAAATATATCTTGTTGGTATCGGTTGAGCTTATTCGCTATATCCCACGGGAGAATTTCCTCAATCATTTCATAGCGTTGCAATTCTCCGTCCGCATCAATGTCAAGCTCATAGTGTTCGCTCTTATTTACCCAGTCTTTTAACAGAATTACAGTATCATCCATATCTTCCATAAAGGAACTGGCTATGGCGAATAGCCCACATACAAATGTTTCATCTACGTATCCTGTTATATTTTCATAATCGCATGGTATTTTCATAAGCATAATCCACTCACCACTTGGCTCTTTGCGGTAAAAGCAGTTACGTAATCCGGGATTTGGTATAAATCCAAACTTTGCAAACAGGCTTTCCATTTTACCATCTATATTTTCTATTTGTCCTGTTTTCAAACGTGAAGTTAGAAAACGCATAGATGGTAACCGATTAATTCGAACATCATGAAGTCTTAATGCTTCGCGGCTGATTTCAGACAACTTTTCGAAGGTAATCGTCTCATTTTTCTCTACAGAGGCAAGCCTTTTTTCGGTTTCTTCATAAAGTAAAGTAATACCTGATATTTTCTTTATACCGCTCATTAGCATTTTATGAAGAAAATCATCAACAAGATGTCTTAGCTCAGATAAGGCTGAAATTTCCGTGTCAAGTGATTCAAGCTTGTCCACAAAGGCTTGAATCAATGCCGCCGTGTTTTCACTTTTAAATATAACAACCAGATCCTTAACCGGGATTTGTAATTTACGTAAAATAATAATCTGTTTCAACCGCTCAAGTGCTTGGGTATCATAATAACGTTGAGATTTATTATCAGGATGATTGCTCCATAAAAGCCCCATTTCCTCATAATATCTAAGTGTTCTACTCGATATACCGAAATTGTCTACAACTTCGTTTATTCTTATCAGCTCCAAAAACATCACCCCTTTTCCACTATTATACAAGTTGACGCAAGGTCAATGTCAATAGATTGTTATACAAAATTATCAAAATATTTCTATTACCTTATAACAGTTGTTTACTACTTCAATTAGTCAGAACCTTTTTATACGAAGAACCTATTTAGTTCTGTAAGGACAGATAATTTAAATATTACAGTGATCAAATATTCTTTTAGTTTTTATCATTAAAAAAATTGACAAAGATAATTAAATAGGTTAATGTATTTAAAAATACGATAAAGGCAATGAGAAGGAATAGTATATATTAACGTTGTTTCAGAGAGAAGATGGCTGGTGAAAATCTTTATGACGAAAATATAAAAGGCACCTTTGAGCTGTTAATTGAAAAGACACTGTCTTAGTAGATTACACCGGGCTTTCCCCCGTTATCAAGGAAGCAGCATAAAGATTAATCTCGTGCTGGCAGAGAGCAGATTAAGAATATTATATATTCTTGCTGAATTTAGGTGGTACCACGGACTAAAAATTTAAGTTCGCCCTAAGCGTAATGCTTAGAGCGGGCTTTTTTTATATAACAGGAAATTCCTTTGAATTTCCTGTTATATAAAAAGCCCTGCGGGCTAATGATGCGCAGCTACGCGCGCGGAACAAAAGATGTGCTTTAAAAGTATTTGAACGTGAGAATGTGCAAAGCACACTTTTGTTCTTATCAAAATATAATTTAGGAGGTAGTTTAAATGGGTAACTTATCAATGGAAGAGATGGCGGCATATTGTAACCAGTATGGATTTATTTTTCAAGGTAGTGAGATATATGGGGGGTTAGCAAATACTTGGGATTATGGTCCACTTGGAACGAGATTGAAAAATAGTATTAAAGATGCATGGCGTTATTATTTTATTCAAATGAGGGATAACAGCTTTGAAGTAGATTCAGATATCTTAATGAATCCTACCACCTGGAAAGCAAGTGGACATTTAGACAGCTTCACAGACCCACTTCTGGACTGCAAAGAATGTAAGACAAGGCACCGGGCAGATAACTTAATTAATAATTTTGATGCTACTGTCAATGCTGATGCAATGTCACAAGAAGATATGCTAGAGTTTATTCGATTAAAAAAGGTACCCTGTCCCAAATGTGGTAAAACAAATTTTACGGATATTCGACAATTTAATCTCATGTTTGCGACGCAGCGCGGTGTAACACAAGATGCTTCTAATACTATATTTTTACGACCTGAAAACGCGCAGGGCGAATATGTTAACTTTAATAATGTATTACGAACAATGAGAACAAAACTCCCGTTTAGTATTGGGCAAATCGGCAAAGCATTTAGAAATGAAATTACACCTGGTAATTTTACATTCCGAACAATTGAGTTTGAGCAAATGGAATATCAGACCTTTTGTAAAAAGGGTGAAGATGATGACAGGTACGAGTATTATAAAAATTACGGAATTGAATTTTTTCAATTCCTTGGATTAAGTAAGGAACATTTACGCTTTCATGATCACGAAAAATTAGCTCATTATGCAAAAGCTGCCTGTGATATTGAGTACCTGTTCCCCTTTGGTTGGGGCGAAATTAATGGTACCCACAATAGAACAGATTTTGACCTTCAGAGACATCAAGAATTTTCAAAAAGAAGTATGGAATACTTTGATGCAAGTACAAATGAAAAGTATATTCCCTATGTAATCGAGTCTACGTACGGACTTGACCGTCTCTTTTTAGCAATATTATTTGAATCACTTATTGTAGAAGAGTTAGATGGTGGGGACACAAGACAGGTATTAAAAATAAAACCGTATCTTGCCCCTATTAAAGTAAATATTCTTCCGTTAATAAAGAAAAGCCATTCAGCTAAAGCAATAGAGATATATAATGAACTTAAAAAATACTTTATGGTAGCTTATGAGGATGCTGGAAATATCGGAAAGCGTTACCGCAGAGGAGATGCTATAGGGGTACCTTTTGCAATTACGATTGATAATAGTACACTCGAAAGTGATACCGTAACAATAAGAGAACGTGACACGATGCAGCAAATTACAATTGATGTGAAAGAGTTGAAAAGCTATTTAGGCGAGAGGGTAAACCTATTTTAAATACTAACCTAAGCTAACATATGGCTGGCAAGACGATTTCCAAATTATAGATTGACTAAATAGTAACGTTGTGCTAAGCTACAAACAATATTTTGAAGGGATGATATTATGAAGGCGTTAAATAACATTAGTTTAAGACGTAGATTCAGACGTAGACTCTTGTGATTATGTGAAATTATACGCATAGTTGCAAGGGATGTACGTCTTGTTTCTATGCGGTGCTGGATAATATCAGAGATACAGAACCGTATTAGATTTTTATTAAATCTATGCGGTTCTTTTTTTAGTTCATGACAAGTGAAACGACTTTGTCGTTTCATCTTGTTTAAGCAACTTAAAGACTGCAGGTACTATGAAAGGATGATTTTTTATGAAAAAAGTTTTAAGTAAAATGATTACAAAATATCTAAACGGATTTTCAGAAAGCGAAATAGAACAACTACTGGAAATCCCACCAGAATTAAAAATGGGAGATTACTCTCTTCCCTGCTTCTCGTTATCTAAGAAGTTAAAAATATCACCCATTGTTATAGCGAATCAATTAAAGAGTGATTTAGATAAGGATTTGGATAAGTCAGTAATATCGGAGCTTCAAAGCATGAAGGGATATCTAAATATACATCTCAATAAAAACAGCTTTATCAAATTAGTATTAGAATACACCTTTGAACATAATATGGGCTTCAGTGTTGATGATAAAAGGGTTATATGTATGGATTATTCATCTCCCAATATAGCCAAAAATTTTGATGTTGGCCATCTTCGTACAACTGTAATAGGTAATTCGCTTTATAAAATATATAGTAAACTTGGATATAAAGTAATTCGAATTAATTATTTAGGCGATTGGGGGACTCAGTTTGGCAAATTAATTGTTGCGTATAAGAACTGGAGTACTAAGGATAAAGTCGAGAAGTATGGTATTGAAGAATTATTAAGAATCTATGTGCTTTTTAATACGGAAGCTGAGTCAAAGCCTAGCCTGAAGGAAGAGGCACGAAGCTGGTTTTCAAAAATGGAACAAGGAGACGAAGAAGCACTTTCCATATGGAAGTGGTTTAAAGAAATTAGCCTGAAAGAATATGAACGGGTGTATAGATTATTAAATGTTGAATTTGATTATTATTCGGGTGAAAGTATCTATATGGATAAGGTTCCAGCATTGGTTCGTGAACTAAAGGAAAAAGGACTTTTAGCAGAAAGTCAGGGAGCGAATATCGTCAGTCTTGAAAAATACAATATGCCGCCTTGCTTAATAACAAAAAGCGATGGTAGTTCTATTTATCACTCCCGCGATATAGCAGCTGCTTTGCACCGAAAAAAGGAATATAATTTTGAAAAGTGTCTATACATTACGGGGTTAGAACAGAGTTTGCATTTTGCACAGGTTTTTAAGGCTATAGAAGTAATGGGAAATGATTGGACAGACGAGTTGGTTCATGTACCTTATGGTCTCGTAAGCCTTAAGGGTGAAAAGCTTTCGACGAGAACAGGTAATATTATATATGCAGAAGATATACTACAGGAGGCGATAAATCGTTCCTTTGAGCTGATCAATATGAAAAATTCTAACTTGAATAATAAAAAGCAAATTGCAGAGGAAGTAGGAGTAGGGGCTATTATATTTCATGATTTATTTAACCAACGCATTAAAAATGTTAACTTTTCCTGGGAGGAGGTATTGAACTTTGAAGGAGCGACTGGTCCATATGTTCAATATACTTACGCTCGCGCAAAAAGCATTTTGCGAAAAGGGAACGTAAAAGAAGTTAATAGGTCTATTGATGTGGATTTGCTAACGGACGAAGTCAGCTATGAATTAGTAAAAGAATTAAGCAAATATACAGAGAAGATTGAAGAAGCAGCGTTAAGATATGAACCTTCCGTTATAGCCCGCTATGTATGGGGATTAGCAACATCATTTAATAAGTTCTATCATGAGTGTAATATATTAAATGAAGAAGAAAGCATAAAAGAAGCACGGCTTGTTTTGGTATACTTGACACAAAAAATAATCAAAGATGCAATGAGTTTATTAGGAATAGGATGCCCCGAAGAAATGTAGAATTAAATCTCTATCCTTAATAAAATCACTTTAGGCAGAAAGAATCTAGTTATATTGTAAGCGCTGGCAAGCTGTGTTATACTCTCTGTTATAAAATTCCAAAAGTAAAGTCATAACAGTTGGTTTATACTGCTGGAAAAGTGGGAGAGCATAAAATATGATGGAATTACAGTTCAGATTAGCAAAAAAAGAGGATCTTGATGGCGTAATGGATGTGTTTTCAGCGGCAATTGCGGAAATGAGCAGAGCGGGTATAGAGCAATGGGATAGTTTATATCCAGATAAAAATACACTGGAAAATGATATAGAGGATAATCAATTGTTTATAGGTATGCTGGAAGATTCAATCGTATCCGCATACGTACTAAATCAAGAATATGATGAGCAATATGCGAATGGTGCCTGGAAATACCCCAACTCATCCTTCTATGTGCTTCATAGATTATGTGTAAACCCCTTATTTCAAAATCAGAGAATTGGGACATTAACGCTAGCACACATAGAAAATGAGCTAGGGACGAAGGGAGTTGAAGCAATAAGATTAGATGCGTACACGTTAAATCCGTATGCCATTAAATTATATGAAAGATTTGAATATGGTATAGTTGGATTTGCACAGTGGAGAAAAGGCGAATTTTATCTTATGGAAAAGAAGCTTTAATTTTCAAAAACCCATAAGTTCTTAATTTGGCCCTCTAAGGTTTCATAACTCCACAGTTTGGAACTCCTTGCTTTGCTATTGGGATCATTTACCCGTATTTCACCGTCTACCACTTCTGTAAGTACAATAAAATGTCCAGTTGTGGTAAAGTCACCTGGGCGTAAAGAGCAGATAATCAGATGTCCTGACTCAAGTTCTGAAATAATACGGGATTTAGATAGTGGCAGTTCTCTGCTGGAAATACCAAATGAGGAACTGCCGTCTGTCATTAGACTCCAGGAGGTCCCTGTTCCCTCTACATAGTAACCATTCTTTTCCGAATATGAAGCAACTGCATTAGGAGTAGCTTCTGTATCACCCGTAAGCGCCACAATAACCATGGATAGGCACGTTGGTGCGCAACCGGACTGCCCTACATCGCTATCTCCGTAAGGTACATAACCCCATCTAGTATCCCATTGTAGTAATAAAGGTACGGGTGTCGACAAATCTTCCTCTGTAATACCACCATTTGGTGTTCCATCTGCTGTCAAATATCCGCTGACATAGGATATCATTTCAGGATTGTTACATAATGCCTGTAATAACTCTTGTGGGTATTCATCTGCATGACTATAGATTTCCTGATATTCTGGATTTGAATCTATCAGTTTTTCCAACTTTATTTTAATTTCATCATTCCCTAATATCTGTGGTGCATTGACAACATTGTCTGCTGTACTGCTGGTTGGAGAATAAAACTCATTTTCAGAAATAGACCGAAGCTTTCTCCATAATGTAATAGAAATAATAACGATAAGTACTACGTTTACAAAAAAGAAAATCCTCCGAAATTTTCGTATCCGTCTTCTTTTTGCTCTTTGCATTCTCCGTTCTAAAAGTTGCCTCTTTTCGGTTTGGCTTAAAGGCATCGTTTTATAAGCACTACTTGCATTAATAGATTGTATTTCTTTCACATCTTTCATCTTAAACACCCCGTATACTTGAGGCGTAGTTGAACACCTCATTTAATACATTAATAGTATTAAAGTAAAGTATTTAGTGTTTTCGTTATTTATCATGATAATCTTACATTTCTATTCTTAAATTCTTACAAATTTATGACAAACCATAGGAAGGACTTTTTATTAGGTTAATTACAAATTCAAGCTGCGTAAATGCAAATTCAGAGTGGTAGTCATTACAAGTGGAAAGTGTTCAAATATATAGTGATCCTTTCATGCATAAATAAGTAAATGACAGTAAATACATATATACAAACAAATGTTCGGATGGTATAATAAAAGGGAATGAGGCATTGCAAGCTTGCTTGTAAATGCTGATTGGGGCAACAAGATTTTGGATATAATTTATTTAATAAGATAAAAAGGCAGATGGGGAGGAGTTATCTGGATGGAAGAGCGAGTTTATTTATGCATTGATTTAAAATCGTTTTATGCTTCTGTGGAATGTGTGGAGCGTGGACTTAATTCTCTAACTACTAACCTTGCAGTTGCCGACCCAGAGAGAAGTGAAAAAACAATCTGTCTGGCTATTTCTCCGTCCATGAAAGCCTTAGGAATTAAGAATCGTTGTAGAGTATTTGAGATACCCAAAGGTGTGGAGTACATCATGGCGCCACCTAGAATGAAACTTTACATTGAGTATTCGGCTAATATTTATGCCATCTACCTAAAATATATTGCGAAAGAAGATATTCATGTCTACTCCATAGATGAGGCATTTCTTGATGTGACCAGATATCTTTCCCTATATCATATGAGCGCCAGGGAGTTAGCGGTCCAAATTATGAAGGATATAAAAAGTGCAACAGAGGTTACTGCCACAGCAGGTATCGGAACAAATCTTTATTTGGCTAAAGTAGCCTTGGATATTACAGCAAAGCATGCGAAAGACAATATAGGATATTTGAATGAGGAACTCTACCAAAAAACCTTGTGGAAACACCAGCCACTAAACGATTTTTGGAGGATAGGACGTGGTACAGTAAATAGACTTGCTAGTATCGGTATTTTTACTATGGGTGACATTGCTTACGCCAATGAGGATTTACTTTACCGGGTGTTTGGAATTGATGCAGAGCTTTTAATCGACCATGCCTGGGGAAGAGAAACCACAACTATGGCGGATATAAAGGCCTATAAGGCAAAAAGTAATTCCATGTCAAGCGCACAAGTGCTTCCCAGGGATTATAGTTTTGAGGAGTGCAGAATAATTGTAAAAGAGATGGCGGATGCCTTATGTCTGGATATGGTAGATAAAGGTGTGGTTACGAATTCTATGTCCTTGATGATCGGATATTCCAATGAGTTAGAATTAAAACATGCCTCAGGAACTGCATCTATGACGGTCACTACGAATTCCTATCGAACAATTATACCCTATATAATGAAGCTGTATGAGCGGATTGTGGATAAAGGCAAGCCAATACGGCGGTTAGGACTATCCTGTAATAATATCATTGATGAAGCATATGAGCAGTATGACTTATTTACTGATCCCACAGAAATGGAGAAGGACAGGAAGCTGCAGAGGGCAGCTATAGACATCAAAAATAAGTTTGGCAAAAATGCAATTGTTCGAGGAATGGATTTACAGGAGGCAGGTACTACGATGGAGCGAAACAGGCAAATTGGGGGTCATAAAAGTGGAGAGTAAGCGTGCAAAAATGGACAGAGAAAACCGTGCCAAGCAGTTTATGCCATTTGATGCATTAAAAGGATTAAGAGAGGCGTTGGCAGAGAAAGAGCGTATTATTGTTCCTAAACATGACTTGTCGGAAGAACAAAAAGAAGAAATAAATCTGAAGTTAAGTCAAGTTAGGAAAAAGGATGTAATTACAGTAGAATTTTTTAAGAATATAGAATATGTACAATTAACTGGGATAGTAGAACAAGTTGATGATATTAATAGAAAACTAGTGGTTGTTAATACAAATATACCTTTTGAGGATATTTCTAATTTATATTGGAGCTAGTTGAAGGTAATTAATCAATAAGCCAATAATGTTTATATCGATGCCTTCTGTTATAAATTTGTGATATTGAAAAGCTTTGCTTATAGGATAGATCTCTAAACCGCAAAAGAATAAGGTTTAGAGATTTTTTTGTAATAATTAAAGTCAAAATATCAAGAACGTAAAATACCACTATGATATACTAAAAGCGGAATGAGGTATTTGCAAGCTTGCTTGTAAATACCGATTGGAGCAACAAGATCATGAACGAGTTTTATGTTCATGATATACTATACATAAGGTACCGAAAGAAATAAAGGAGGATGGGAATGAACAATATAGAGCTATTATCAAATGCTTTGGATTATATTGAAGCAAATATAAAAGAAAATATAACACCGGAAGATGTTGCAAATGCCTGTTATTGTTCAAAATCTCATCTTCAGAAAATCTTTAAATATGTAAACGATTATAGTATTAAAGAGTATGTCATAAAGCGAAGAATTACCAAAGCGGCAAAGGATCTGGTATGCAATACCAAAGAAAGCATATTGGAGATCGCTCTAAACTACTGCTATAGTTCACCCGAAGCATTTACAAGATCCTTTGAGCAAGTGTGGCAGTGTAAGCCTTCGGCATTTCGTAAAGAAGCTAAATTTACAGAACTTTGTCCCAGGCAATTGCTGCCGGTTGAGAATGGAGATGTCAAGATGAATGGAAGAACGCAGGTAGATATTACTAATTTATATGATATGTTTGTTGAAAGAAAAGAATGTTATTTTGTCTGTTGCGATATCAGTTACTTTATTTCTATTAATGAAATATCACGTAAAGCGGGAGACTTAGCGCTTTTAGAAGTGTTAAGACGTATGGAAAAGGCAGCAGGAGTGGACGATATTGTTTTTCGTATTGGTGGGGATGAGTTTGTTCTGCTGACAAATAACAAAGACATTGCATATGCTTCAAATATTGCGGATAGTATATTAAAAATGAATGGTCAAACATTTGCATATGAGGACGAAGAAATACCATTAAACCTTTATGCCGCGGTTACCCAATTTAATGGGAGTAGTTTAAATTACAATGAATTATTTAGCTCATTACATAATACCATTAAGGAATCTAAGGTGTAATACAAAGTTGTTAGATTCTAAGTAATAATGGATTATTTGATTTGATAATATTTATTTTTTGTAGTGTGAAAAGCTTATAGAATAGAAAGAAAAGAAGGAGCTGCCAAACTATTAGTTTTGCAGCTCCTTCCAGTTTATCCCTATCTTTTGGCCTAATTTACCAATGGGCCATATTATTCGCTTATAGTGGATATGTTATTTACGAACTCTTGAATTTCTGCTTCTGTTTCAGGCGTATATGTAACAAGCAACGAAACCATATATTTATCTAATTTATAGGTATAATATTCTTGAAAAAGAGCTCCGTCATAAACAGAATATTTCAATGTGTAAAATGTTTTTCCAGCTATTTCTTTTGTAGATTCCTCCACCAATTCATAGATGTCTTCTGGAATTTGCTTTTTAAATTCGTTTAAATACTCCTCTTCTGTATATTTGGTGCCCCCTAAGGATTTTGCTAAATTCTCATACAGTAATTGTATGTTAGTAGTTGCATCACTATCGTATGCTAAAAATCCATAAATTACTTTTAACTCTGCTGCCTTTTCAAGAGCTTCCTTGCTAGTTCCATTTAGTTCACTAATTAATTCTGCGCCGACACCCATTACTTCTGATATTTCTTCATCGGTTGCAATTGCCCAATCATCATCAATCTCAAATTTCATGTTTAGCCAAGTGTTTTCAAATACAGTATCATTCCATGAACCTATGGAAAATTCTTTTTTGCTGTCTTGTTTCGAACATCCAGAAATAAGCAGCAGCATAGTAAGTAATACTAATAAAATACTAATTTTTTGTTGTTTCATCTTTCTTTCCTCCCTAGTCGCTATACCATATTATAGGATTAACTGTAATAATTTGCAATAAAAACTTGTTTTATGTCAATATAAGTAGTGATTTGAATTAAATGTTTTAATGTTTTAATATTACTAAAAATATGGTATATTCTAGGAAATAGCATGACTAAAATGAAAGGTAACAACAAATGAAGAAAGTAAAATTGTGTATTGGTATCACATTATTCTTTATGTCCATAATACTTGTATCCAAGATCGTACCTGTATCTGCGGACAACTCTGTAAGCAATCCATATTATACGTCCTTAGATGTAAAGGAAAAAACCTATGAAACTGGTGGGTGTTATCTGGAGGGATGGCCGTTGCGTGTGTCCTCACTTCAAACAGAAGTCAATCCAGATGGAACAATTAGCGTCTTGAATTGGACAATCGTGAATGGTATGGCTACCATTTATGAATATGATCAAAATGCAAGGTATGTCAGAACTCTTAAGCTGGAAGCAGAATTATCCAAAGTTGGGGGTTTTACAAAAGATATGGAAGGTAACTATTATGTCGCCTTTGGAAAGAATGTACCAGAGGGTGCATTTACTGACATTAGCGTTGCAATAGTAAAGTATGATAAAGATGGTAAGAAATTAAATAAATATTTAATGCAGGCACAGACTTATGATGAAAAGTGGTCAAAGAGTTACTCAGGAGTCATGCAGCCATTTGATGAAGCATGCCGCTTGGAGATATCCGGTGATATGATAGCAGTTTATTTTGGTAAGAGTGGCTTTGTAGCGCCGGATGGATACCATCATCAATCCTCTTACGGCTTTATATTAAATAAAGATACATTTGCTCGTCTATCCGGTAAAGATTCCGGTAACATGGTTATGCCGTCAGCAAGTCATTCCTTTAATCAAATTATATTACCGGTTGACGATGGTTTTGTATTTGTAGATCAAGGGGATTATAACCCACGTTCATTTGTAGTTGAAAAAGTTGTGAAAGGTAGTGATAACGCTCGAATATCTGCCTTTGATTTTAAGCAGTCTTATATATACCAGCTTACATATTCGGATTTAGGCGGTTTGGCAAAGACGTCTGAGGGCTATATTCTTGCTGGTACTTATGAGAACACAACAAAGGATGGAAGTGCTGATGTAAATGGTTCTCGTAATTTATTTATTGTCACCATGGATGAAAACTTAACTACAGTAACTAAGCCAATCTATTTAACCAACTATACGGATACAGATACCGAAACAGCAGTGCATCCAAAGATTGTACAAGTAGGTGATAACAGGTATTTATTATTATGGGAAAAGTATAATACAAATACCGAGCTACAGACAGCTTATATGGCAACCATTGATAAGAATGGTAAATTACTGGATGCAATTAAAGAGCTGCCACATGCTGTACTTAATGCAATGGATATGCTGCAATATAATCCCAAAACCGGATATGTACATTGGGCAGTTAATCAAGGCCAAAATACTGTCCTGCTTTATTCCTTGAATCCAAACAGTAAGATTATTAGTTCAATACCTGCGAATCCAGACTTTGTTATAAGAAATGGGGTACTAAATCAGTATTTAGGAAATAAAGACAAGGTTGTTATACCGGATGGTATTTCTGAAATTAATAGGTGGGCATTTCTTGATGCTTCGAATCTAAGAAGTGTTACCATTCCAAATAGTGTAGTGAAGATAGGAAAAAATTTATTTGATTATGCAGATGAAGCGGTTACTATCTATGGGAAAACCGGTTCATACGCTCAAACCTATGCAAAAAAATATGGTATTACATTTATAGATCCAGCGATAGCTCCTACTATTAAAGGGGTATCAAATAATAAATATTATAGTTCTGAAGTCGAAATTAAATTTAATTATGGTACAGCGACACTAAATGGAAAAACAATTAATAATGGAAGATACATATATAACGAAGGTTCCTATAAGCTTGTAGTTGATAATGGTTTTAAGGTTGTTACAACAGTATCATTTGTAATTGATACAACTCCTCCTGTTATTGAGCTAAGAGATAGCAGTAATAATGCACTTAAAAGTGGTGCTATTACAAATAAGAGCTTTAAGTTGACTTATAAGGAAGATAATTTTAAATCAATCATAGTAACAAAGAATAAGAAAAGTATGGCATATCCCAAGGGTGGTCTTTTCACAGCGAAGGGTACCTATGTAGTTACTATTACTGATAAAGCAGGGAATAAGACGAAGGTTACTTTCACGATTAAGAATTAGAAGTAATGTATCTGTTTTCAAATTAATATTTAATGAAAAACCTCCAACACAAGCAAGTATATTAATCATAAAACACTTTCTATTTAATCATATTAAGATACAACGGTGTTGGAGGTTTTATTTTTATGCTAAGAAACTCACTAACAAAGCGATATTTAAGAAAGTAACAATTAACCCGACTGCCCATAAAGCAATGCTATTGCGGCGAGAATTTGCATACTGTCCCATTACCTTCTTGGAGGAAGTAAGATATATCTGCAAGAAAATAGATATCGGCAGTTGTATGCTTAAAAACATTTGAGAATAAATCAGTCCTTGGAAAGGATTATGTATAAAGAGTATTACAATAGCTGAAAGAACAAGTGTAATAGCTACACCAATTTTAGTGTGGTCATCCTTGATATCATAAGGTTCCTTATATATTCCGGCAAAAATACTTCCTCCTGCCATGCCAGCAGTTATAGACGAAGAAATACCTGAGAATAGAAGAGCAACAGCAAATACAACAGAGGCAGTACTGCCTAACAAGGGTTTTAACATTTGTGCAGCCTGACTTAATTCACTCACATGCAAACCTTGGGTGAAGAAAGTTGTAGCAGCTACCAAAATCATTGCACTGTTAATTCCCCAACCGATAATCATAGAAAATAGAGTATCAAGGAATTCATATTTAAGCTGCTTACGAATAATAGTCTCGTCCATTAAGTTCCACTGTCGGCTCTGAATAACTTCTGAGTGTAAGAAGAGATTATGAGGCATAACGACAGCACCAAGTACACTCATTATTACAGGAATGGAGCCCGCAGGGAAGGAAGGAGTAACCCAGCTAGTTAATGCAGTTCCCCATTCCACATGCACCATGCAGAGTTCAATTATAAAGGAGATTCCGATTATGGATACAAAGCCCATAATTATTTTCTCCAGTTTCTGATAAGAGTTACTAAACAGCAGGAATAAAACCAACCCCAAAACCAGGAGAGAACCAAGCTTTATAGGAATGCCAAAGAGCATATTTAAAGCGATTCCGCCACCCAGTAATTCTGCCAACCCGGTTGAAACGGCAGCAAGCATAGCTGTTCCCAATACGGTATTACTAACTGCAGGTTTCAGATGTTTTGCCGCAGATTCAGACAAACAGTTACCCGTAACAATACCAAGGTGTGCGGCATTGTGCTGCAATATAATTAGCATAATTGTGGAAAGTGTGACCATCCACAGAAGTTTATAACCGTAATCAGAACCCGCAGCTACATTAGATGCCCAATTGCCTGGGTCAATAAAGCCAACGGTTACTAATAGACCTGGGCCAATATATTTAAAAAAGTCAAGCCTGGGGTTATGATTCTTTAAAGATAATATTTTCATATAAATTTGCCAACCTTATGAAAAACTGTAAGGCAAGGTTTCCTTTCCATATAGGGTATAGAATACTGTATTATAGTTTCCATATGATAATTTAGTCCTTTTTTCTTTGTCTGTAAATAGAATTCAATAAAATTAGCAAACACAAATTGGTATGAAACCAGTGGATATAATAGATAGAAAATGTGATTGTTAAATTTTATTATATCAAATACAATAGATTACATAATAGTTAAACAAAGGAAAGGAAATGCAGGTTCTACATGAGAGAAGAAGATTATATCCATTTTCATATAAAAAGAATTAACCGTAATATTATGTTAGTTTTAGCAATTTTAATTGCGCTATTATTATTTCTGATTAATATGGGGGGTATTAAGTTACTAACTATGATACCATCAAATATTTCTTTTAAGCAAATTAGGAATGACATTGAAAATATTAGCATTTTTTTAGGAGTGTTAGAATATGCAATTCCAACAATTTTACTTATCGTCGTTACAGCAGTATTTTCAGTTACTGTAATGATTTTTATTAAATTTATTAAGCAAATATTTAATGTCAAAAATCATCCTTTATATAAATCAATATCATATTATGGACAATACGATTTATTTAAGCATAAAATAAACAGTGAAGTAAGGCATAAAGGAAATCTAATATATGCGAATATAATTATAACTGAAAATTGGTTATTGCAGAGTATGTTTTTCAAGGTAAATATTTTAAAAACAGAGGATATTGTATATGCTTATGAAGCAGTTAGTAATCATAAGGAGGGGTTATTAGCTCCGGGAATAGCAATAGCGCCCACTGAAGTTGGAAAATCGTATTGTGCTATTATACTTACGAAAAATGCGCTAATACCCACTATTACTATAAATATTTTACATGAGTTTGACGTAACAGATAGTGACGATGTAAATACTGAGAAAGAAATGAAAAAAAGGTCAATAATAATAGGGATTCTAAAATATTTAAAAGAAAAAACCCCTAATGCTAAGTTTAATTACACTGAGGATTAGAATTCTATATAATTATTAGGAGATGTATGGGTTATGAGTTACCATTTTAATTACTTATGAGGTAACTTTGTACAAAGATTCCTCATAAGATAATCTCGACGATATAACTAAGGTTGTTTTTTTATGAATGATATTATATATAAAATTGTTGAGTCAGTTGTTTTTGTAATTGCATTATCTACTGATGCATTAATTGCAAGTATTGCTTATGGCAGCAATAAAATAAAAATTCCGAAAAGCTCCGTGGCAGTTGTCTCCTTAGTGTGTACAGCTGCATTGGGGCTTTCTCTAGTGCTTGGTACTTTTTTAAGGCCATTTTTACCTAGTAGTATTTTGCAGTTAATTTCCTTTGGTATATTATTTATCTTAGGTGTTTTTAAACTTCTGGATAATCTTATAAAATCACTGATAAATAAGCATACCACAATAAATAAACAGATTGAATTTAGTATGCTAAATCTAAACTTTATTCTAAATATCTATGCAAATCCCAATGAAGCCGATGTGGATGATTCTAAAGTTCTTTCACCCAAAGAAGCACTATCCATTGCAACCGCATTGTCCATTGATAGTTTAGTGGCAGGTGCAGGTGCAGCATTAGTAAATGTAAGTATTTTGGCAATATTAATATCGTCCATAATATTTAGCGCTCTGGCAGTAAAATCAGGGGAGATAATTGGAATCAAGCTAAGCGATAAAGTTCCTTTTCGTCTATCCTGGCTAAGTGGTATCATTTTAATATTACTTGCTGTTTATCGTTTGTTTTAACATGGTATTCTATCCTATTATGTAGTATTTGTAGTTTTTGTTATATAAAGGTGAATAATAGCATATTACAGCAAAATATGAGATTATATGGAATATTTCTTGACAAAATTTTATAAAATATTTATATTATATTTATAAAATACATTTTTTAGCAACATTTTATTACATAATAGGGAGGATATTTTCTATGGGCAATAATGGGTCAGGGAAAGGTTTATCAGTAGCATCTTTAGTATTAGGTATTTGTGGTTTAGTGGTTCCTTATGTTGGTTTCTTATGTGCTCTCATTGGATTGATATTGGGAGTTGTAGGGAAAAACAGATCAAAGAGTATAGGCGAGCCAACAGGAATGGCAACCGCTGGAATCGTTCTATCAATTATCGGTCTTGTAGGTGCTGTTTTATTAATGGTTCTTTGTGGAGGCTTACTGGCTTCTTTAGCATCAACAGCATCATACTAAATTAACAACATTGATTACTAGGGCGGTAGCTTAGGCTGCCGCCTTTTGAGGTTTATTATGTATCCGATTATTCATATATTTAATAGCCATATTGGTACCTATGGCTTATTTATTGTATTAGGTAGTTTAATAGCTTATGTTGTAATATCTTATTGTATAAAAGTGCGATATGGGAGAGATAAGTATGATCTTATTCTAGCGTATCTCTTTTCTTTAGCCTTTGCCATACTTGGTGCAGTGCTATTAAAACCCTTGATAAATATTATGACAGTAGCTATTCACTATGAAGCCTATAAAGGAATGACGTTTGAAAATATACTAGGATTTATCTTTGGTGAGATAGTATTCTATGGTGGACTACTAGGTGGAATAACAGGTTTGATTTTATATTGCCGAATGTTTAAAACACCTTTACTGCCACTGTTAGATATGGGAGCTGTTGCAATTCCCCTGGCACATGCGATTGGCAGAATAGGGTGCCTTTTTGGAGGTTGTTGTTGGGGAAGTGCTACTACAAAGTCAAATCCTCTAGCGGTTATATATCCTGCCTATCCTATAGAAGGGTTTCTGGGAATTACTGCTCCAGTGGGTACACCAGTATGGAATGTTCCAATAATGGAAGCTAGCTTTTTGGGCATCATATTTATTATTAATTTATTAGTATTTATTCACAGCAAAAGAATTGGTGTTTGTTGCGTAATTTATTTGTTCTTCTATGGAGTTTGGCGGTTCTGCATCGAATATATTCGTGGTGATGCCATCAGGGGCAGGTATTATAATTTAACTACCTCACAGTATGTTTCAATGTTTTTTATTATATTGGCTGTTATAATCTATTATAGTATTAGGAAAAAAGGAAAGCAGCCCTTATAACAGAACTTAACCTTGATAGGGAGAATTAAGCAGTATATATCTTGAAGATAAGTATAATACTTGATTTAGGATAGGTTAATTAATATAGTGAAAACTACATTAATAACAGCTTTTATACAATAAAATGGATATTAGGGGGCCGTTACAAGAATGCAAATCCTGCAGATTGTGATGGCTTCTTCTGTTGAATTTTACTAAAAAAAATTACTATTTAATCGTGTCATTATTAAATAGCGACAAAATAATATTTGTTCAAATTGAAACATGCGTATACTACCATTATAATTAAATTATCTTAAGAGAATGATTGGCCAATCAGTTCTTCAGAAATATTACTAACAATGAATTTTCAAGTGAGAGGGTAGGTAATGTATGAAAGAAAAGGTTCAGGTATTTGGTAGATTTTTTAGTGGTATGGTAATACCCAACATTGGTGCATTTATTGCATGGGGCTTAATTACAGCACTGTTTATACCTGTGGGTTGGCTTCCAAATGAAAGTTTTGCTGCACTAGTTGATCCAATGGCTAAGATGCTTCTCCCGCTTTTAATAGCATACACGGGTGGTCAAGTGGTTGCAGGACATAGAGGTGGTGTAATTGGTGCACTTGCAACAATGGGTCTCATTGTTGGTTCCTCCGTTCCAATGTTCTTAGGTGCTATGTTAATGGGACCTTTCAGTGGATGGGTAATTAAGAAATTTGATAAGTTAGTGGAAGGAAAAATTAAAGCTGGTTTTGAAATGCTGGTTAATAACTTTTCCCTTGGTATCATCGGTGGTGCACTGTCACTTCTTGCATTAAAACTCATTAGTCCTTTAGTTACAGCATTAAACACAGTTATGGAAGCGGGTGTAGGCTTCTTCGTTGATAATCATTTACTTCCTTTAGCAAGTATTTTCATTGAGCCAGCTAAAGTATTATTCTTAAACAATGCATTAAATCATGGTATCTTAACTCCTATGGGTATGGAACAGGCAGCAGAAGCTGGTAAATCCATCTTCTTCTTATTAGAAGCTAATCCAGGTCCAGGACTTGGTATCCTTCTTGCATGTTTAATCGCAGGCAAGGGTATGGTTAAGAGTTCAGCACCAGGTGCTATCATTATTCATTTCCTAGGTGGTATTCATGAAATTTATTTCCCATATATCTTAATGAACCCAGTATTAATCGTTGCTGCAATCGCTGGTGGTATCAGTGGTGTATTCACTAACGTATTATTAGGCGGCGGATTAGTTGGTCCTGCAGCTCCTGGAAGTATCCTTGCAGTTCTTGCTATGATTCCTAGAGGTGGTTATATCCCTGTAATCTTAAGTGTATTAATTTCCACTGCAGTATCCTGTGTAGTTGCTGTTCCTCTATTAAAGATCTTTGGTAAGGAAGATAGCCTGGATGCAGCAAAACAAAAGGTTCAGGAAATGAAGAGTGAATCTAAAGGTCTTGCAACAGCTGCAACAGCAGAACTTACTTTAAGCGCAGTTAAAACTATCGTATTTGCATGTGATGCAGGTATGGGATCAAGCGCAATGGGTGCAACTGTTTTAAAGAAAAAGCTTTCGGAAGCAGGTCTTAATGATATTAAGGTTGTTCATGCACCAGTTTCTTCTATACCAAAGGATGTAGAAGTTATTGTTACACATAATTCATTAAAGGAAAGAGCGGCGAAGAGTAATCCAAATGCTAAGTTAGTTACAATTACTAACTTCCTGGCAGCACCAGAATATGACGTTCTTGTGGAAGAAATAAAAGCATCCAGATAGTCTAGAATTGAGTGTAGCTAGGATGTAATTATAAAAAAGGTATAAACTATATTATAATGCGCATGAATGGAATTTGTATAATTTCATTCATGCGCTTAAGATGTTTTAAGAAAATAAATGTAAATATTCAGCTTGGTTCTGAACTGTTACAAAAAAATGATAAGGAGAGTGAAACGATGCAATTTACACCACGACTTCGACAGATTCTAATGATACTGTTACAGGAAAATCAGATTATTTCCGTTAAAAAGCTTGCGGACGATATGAAAATCAGTAAACGTACCATTCAAAGAGAGCTGGAATATGTGGGATCCTCCCTTAATCAGTACAATGTTTCTCTGCAAACCAAAACAGGAATAGGAATATGGATTACAGGGGAAGAAGCAGATAAGAAAAAGTTACTGACGTTATTAAAACAGGAAGATACTGCTGACTCTGGCGATAAAGAAAATCGAAGAAAACGTCTGATATTAGAAATTTTAAGAGATCTGGAACCTAAAAAGCTATATTATTATGCAAATATTTTTGATGTGAGTGAAGCAACGATTAGCAATGATATGGAAGCTGTAGAAGGCTGGTTTCATCAGTTCAGCCTAAGTATCATAAGAAGGCAGGGATATGGTGTTGCGTTAGAGGGTAGTGAAAAGAACTATCGTCTGGCGGTGCGCCGGTTTATTGATGAAAACACAGATAATAAGAATATTAAGATTTACGAAGAGAAAGAACATAATTTTATAGATGCTATTAGAAATCGCAAAGAATCTAACATTTACACATTGTTAGATAATGATATTTTAAATCGAGTGGTAATTTGTTTTCGCAGTATAAGAGATAAAAGGCTTACTAAGCTTACAGAAAACTCATATATTGGGCTAATTCTGCATGTTACCATTGCTGTGAATAGAATTCTTCAAAAGGAATTAATTGAGCCAAATGAAGAACTATTAAATAATTTAAATAAGAATGATGATTATCAATTAGCAACTCGTATCGCAAGTTCCTTAGAAGAGGAGTTCCAGATTGATATTCCAGATATAGAGATTGCATATATACTTCTACATATTCTTGGATCAAAGGTTCAATACATTGATCTAGATGAAGTAGAGACAGAGAACGAAAGAGAAAAGCTAGAGATTCTTGCCTTTATCAACGACATGATTGATGTCTATGATGAGGATATCGCCTACAATTTGAAATTGGATGAGGAGTTTATCTCTGGTCTTTTAGCGCATTTGCAGCCGACCTTTGTACGCTTAAGAAATGGTATGAATATATCGAATCCTTTACTGCAGCAGATCAAAGAAACTTACGCTGACATTTATGCGCGCAGCCGGAAGGTCGGAGCATTAATTGAGAAACATTATGGCTTAAAGGTTCCGGAAGAGGAGATTGGATATCTGGCAATGCATTTTGGTGCTGCCTGCGTACGTCTGGAAAATCACAAGGAAAGCAAGCGTAAGGTGGACATTGGAATTGTGTGTGCAAGCGGTATTGGAATTTCCAGACTGATGCATTCTAAGCTAAAGCAATTCTTAAAGGACAGAGCAGAAATTGTTACGTATGGGAAAGAGGATTTAACACCGGCGCAACTTAAGAAGCTGGATTTTCTGGTATCCAGTATTGATTTGAATGAAGTTGATGCAGACATTATACGGGTTAGTCCTTTGCTTTTAGATAGTGATTTGGAGCGTATTGAAACAAAAGTGCGGATCTATGCCAAGAGTGAAAAGAAGGAAAAGAGATATGATGATTTCTCTATTGAACTAGAGAAAGTTCATTTTATTGTGACCCAGATTAAAAGCATAATCAAAGATTTTCAATGCATGAAGGTCAGCAACTCCATTTCCTTTGACGAGCTATTGGTTGCAATCTCTGAGCGTCTTTCACCTTATAACGAAAAACGCTTGCAAATTCAGGAAGCAATTAAAAGAAGAGAGAAAATAGCCTCTCAAATAATTCCGGAATTTGAGTTTGCACTTCTTCATTCTAGAACCAAGGGAGTACTCCGTCCTTGTTTTTCAGTTTGTTTGACCAACGATTTGGGAAGCTTTCGTGATCCGTTTTTTAAGAATATTCGTGCGGTCATTATCATGCTAATTCCAGAGGATGAACATATGGAGGAGTATACCTCTGTTATGGGCTATTTAAGTAGCAAACTAGTTGAGGATAAGGAATTTTTAAATACAATATTCACTGGAGATAAAGAAACGATTCGAGAGTTCATGTTAATTGAGTTAAAAAAATATTTCAACCAATATTTAGATCGCGTATAAATGTCTTAAGAAATGTCGCTATTGGATGACGTCAAACTCATGTTTAAATGAGTTGATATTATAGAAAGCGAAAGCTTATAATTAGGGTGTAGATAAGTTGGCGAGAAGAATATTAGGGCTGTGCTATAGTACCTAAATGACTGTAGAATTTTTACCAAAAAGTGAGGATCAGATAATGGAACTGCTTAAAAAAAATAATATCTTGTTAAACTGTAAAGCAAAAGTAAAAGAAGAAGTAATACGTGAAGTCGGCAGAATTCTCTGTGAAAGTGGTTACGTGGAAGAAGGTTATATTGAGGGTATGCTTCAAAGGGAACATACATTTTCGACAAATATAGGTAATGGAATTGCGATTCCTCATGGTGTTGAATCAGCGAAAAAGTACATTAAGAAGTCTGGGATAGCAATTATGGTTTTTCCAGAAGGTGTTATGTGGAATGATAGCATTGTTAAAGTGGTAATTGGTATTGCTGGCCTTGGTGATGAGCATTTGGATATTCTGTCTAACATAGCACAAACCTTATGTACAGAAGAAGCAGTTGAGGAATTAATTCATAGCAGCCAGGATCAAATCCATGTATTATTTACACAAGGATAATGTGAGATATCAATTAGAACATGCTTTGTTAGATATGAATTCATAGAGGGTTAAGAATCCTGTATATAATAATTAACTACAAAATAAAAGGGTTAGCTTATTGACCCGATGGAGGATACAATGATTATCACAGTGACAATGAATCCAGCAATTGATAAGACCGTAGATTTAGGCCATATGGTACATGGAGGATTAAATCGCGTCAGTAATGTAATTATGGATGCAGGTGGAAAAGGTATTAATGTATCTAAAACGATAAAAGAATTAGGTGGAGAGACAATTGCAACCGGCTTTATCGGTGGCGTTGGTGGTATTCTTATTAAAAAGGTATTAGAAGAGCAAAATATAACCTCGGGTTTTGTGGAGATAAAGAGCGATACCAGAACAAATTTAAAGGTCGTTGAAGAGGATGGAAATGTAACCGAATTTAATGAGCCAGGACCATTCGTAACCGAGGAAGAACTTCAGCGATTAATCGAAAAATTACTGGGTTATGCGAATCAGGATGCTCTCTTTGTTCTTGCAGGCAGTATTCCCAATGGTATCAGTAAGTCAATCTATCAAGACCTTACCTTTAAATTGAGAGAAAAGGGTGCCAAGGTGTTTGTGGATGCAGATGGAGAGCTATTTGTTCAAGCACTGGAAGCTGCACCAGATATCATCAAGCCAAATCGCCATGAATTAGAAGAGTATTTTCATAAGGATTACCGAGTGGATGAGGCCGAATTGGTTTTGATGTCACAGGAGCTTTTTAACAAAGGGGTAGGAATGATTGCTGTTTCCCTTGGTCAGATGGGCGCACTATTTCTTACAAAAGACAAGGTGTTAAGATGCCCCGGGTTAAAAGTAGAGGCTCACTCAACTGTTGGAGCGGGTGATGCTATGGTAGCAGCCTTATCCTATGGTTTAGATAAAGGACTTTCTATGGAGGAATGTGCAAAGTTGAGTGTAGCCACCTCAGCAGGTGCGGTAACCACACGAGGCACGAAACCGCCCAAGAAGGAATTTGTAGAAGAGTTATTAAAGAAAGTAGAAGTAATTAATCTGTAAGCAGATTGACAATAGAGAATTTAATATCTGTATAAGACCTATGGAACATATTCAGTAGAATGAACTTTATAGTTACATTATGCTCATTAATAACATGGTTTGGAGTGTAAACGTATATTAGCAATTAAATAGAATGGAGCAGCGCATATGAAAACAAAAGCAGTTAGAATGTATGGTAGTGATGACCTAAGATTAGAAGAATTTGAACTGCCAGAAATCAAAGAGGATGAGATACTTGTTAAAGTAATTAGTGATAGTATATGTATGTCCACCTATAAATTAGCAAAGCAAGGCAAAAAACATAAACGTGCCCCACAGAATATTGATACGAACCCGATCATTATCGGACATGAATTTGCAGGTGATATCGTAAAGGTTGGATCAAAGTGGGCAGATCAATTTAGACCTGGTCAAAAATTTGCTCTGCAACCAGCACTTAACTATAAGGGAAGCTTAGCATCTCCTGGTTACTCTTATGAATTCTTCGGTGGTGCTTGTACCTATTGCATTATCCCGCAAGAGGTAATGGAGTTAGGCTGTCTGTTAAATTATGATGGTGAAAGCTATTTTGAAGCTTCCTTAGGAGAGCCGATGAGCTGTATCATTGGTGGATATCATGCGAACTACCATACCAACAAGGTGAATTACAATCATGAAATGGGAGTTAAAAAAGGCGGTAACCTCTTAGTTATGGGTGGTTGTGGTCCGATGGGTCTTGGAGCTGTGAGCTACGGACTTTGTATTGAAAATAAGCCAAAGAGATTAGTTGTTACCGATATCAGTGATGATAGAATTAATAGAGCTCGTGAAGTAATATCTGAAGAAACAGCAGCACAGCAAGGTGTGGAATTGATCTATGTGAATACACAGACCATGAGTAATCCATATGAAGAGTTAATGGCTATTTCAGAAGGTAAGGGATATGATGATGTATTTGTATACGTACCAATTAAGCCAGTTGCTGAGATGGGTGATGCGCTCTTAGCTTTTGATGGTTGTATGAACTTCTTTGCAGGTCCAACGGATAATCAGTTCAAAGCTGAAATCAACTTGTATAATGTGCATTACACCAGTACACATATCATTGGTACCACCGGTGGTAATACCGACGATTTAATAGAGGCAATTGACCTCGCTTCCAAGAAATTAATTGAGCCGGCTGTTATGGTTACACATATCGGCGGAATTGACAGTATTGCAGAAGCTACGTTAAATCTTCCGAATATTCCAGGAGGTAAGAAATTAAATTATCTACATTTTGATATGCCACTCACTGCCATTGATGATTTTGAAGAGTTAGGCAAAACAGATCCTTTATTCAAGAAGCTTTCCGACTCCTGTAAGAGTCACAAGGGATTATGGAATAGTGAAGCTGAGAAAATATTGTTTGAGCATTTTGGAGTATAATCGCAGGGAGGATTTCTTATGGTAAGTCAAAAAATTACAGTAGTCAATGCCTCCGGTCTTCACGCTAGACCGGCAGGGGAGTTAGCAAAAATATGTTCCAAATGTACCTCAGATGTAGCCATTATCGTTGGTGAAAAGAGAATTAATCCCAAGAGTATTTTAATACTTATGAGCGCAGCAATCCGTTGCGGTACAGAGATTGAAGTAGAATGTAACGGGGAAAAAGAAGTTGAGGAATTGGACATCATTATTCAAGCAATTGCAAGTGGATTAGGAGAATAATAAGGTCAAAGAACTTTAGCACCATAATGGAGGTTGAATATGATTACTATTCATGTTGAAAAAACTGCTTCTAGGGGCATTGTAATCGGTAAAGCTTTTATATTGGAACAACCAGAATATAATACAACAAACCATTCCAAAGAGGAAGTTAATCCACAGCAAGAACTGGGGCGTTTTGAAAGTGCTGTATCCACTGCCGTAGCCGAATTGGAGAAGTTAGCAGATACGAATAGTATCTTTGAAGCTCATTTAGAAATGGTGAAAGACATTACGCTGCAGGAAGGCGTTGTTACAAAGATTCGTGAGGAACAAACTACTGTGGAAGCCGCACTTGAGGCTGTTATATCTGAATTCCTTATGATTTTTGAGAGTATGGACGATGAATATATGCGTGAGAGAGCAGCAGACATAAAGGATATTAGAAATCGCTTGATGCGAGTCTTAAGTGGTGTACAGGAAAATCACTTGGAAGCTATTAAAGAAGAAGTGATATTAGTTGCAAAGGATTTAACTCCATCCGATACAGCGGCACTCAATTTATCGTATATTCTTGGGTTTGTTACAATGGAAGGTGGAGTTACCAGCCATGTATCAATTATGGCAAAAGGACTTGGTATCCCGGCTTTGGTTGGAGTAAAAGATATACTATCTAAAGTAAAAAACGAGGATATTTTAATAGTGGATGCTGGTAAGGGTGAAATTATTATTAATCCGGATAAAGAAACACTTTATAAATATCAGCAATTAAAAGAAGAATATAGAAAGAAACAAGAGGAGCTTGAACAAATAGACCTACTTCCAGCAGTAACGCTGGATGGCAGGGAAGTTCACCTATGTGTAAATGTTGGTGGCCTTGGAGATATTAGAAAGGCTATTACCTTTCAAATGGATGGAGTGGGATTGTTTCGAAGTGAGTTCTTATATATGGATAATACCCACTTTCCTACAGAAGAAGAACAGTTTCAGGTATATAAAGAAGCAGTTCAGCTTTGCAGTAAGGAAGTTATAATAAGAACTTTGGATATTGGCGGAGATAAATCACTGCCATATTATGAGTTTGAAAAAGAAGAAAATCCTTTCCTTGGGTGGCGTGCAATCCGCATTTCCTTAGAACTTAACGATATCTTTAAAGCACAGCTAAGGGCAATATTACGTGCCAGTGCTTTTGGACCTGCTAAGATAATGTTTCCAATGATTATCTCTGTGGAAGAGTTACGTGATGCTAAAGTAGTTTTAGAGGAATGTAAGAAAGAATTAACAGAGCAGGGAATTACCTATAATGAGAATATTAAAGTTGGAATAATGGTTGAAACACCTGCCTCCATAATTCTAATTGACGATCTTGCCAAAGAAGTCGACTTCATCAGTATTGGTACCAATGACCTAACACAATATCTTTTAGCAGTGGACCGTGGAAATAAGAAAATTTCTAATCTATACAATTCTTTTCATCCAGCTGTTATCAGAAGTATAAAAAAAGTTATTGAAGCAGGTCATAGGAATAACATAAAAGTAGGCATGTGTGGTGAATTTGCCAGTGATGAAAAGGCAGCTAAGCTTTTATTAGGACTGGGACTTGATGAGTTCAGCATGTCAGCTTCTGAGCTATGGAATGTAAAGGCGATTATACGAAATTCCAGCTATGAAGAAACAAAGCGAATGGCAAATCTAGCTTGTGAACAGGCAACCTTAAGAGATGTATATGAAGTACTGGGTATTCAGAAGTGAATAGTACGGGTTCAACCGTTAAAATACGAATAAAAGAAGAATGACAGCTGTTTAAGACGGTTGTCATTCTTCTTTTAGGTTCTACATTACTTAAGACGTTATTTGATAGAAATAAATATTTGACTTCATTAAAGCAATCATTTACCCCAAGGAAGCGCAGGCATTGGGGCACCTGTTTCCAGATAGGTTTTTAGTCCATTCAGGATAAAGGTCCAGCCTGCTGCAGCCTGTTGGAACTTAGCAGCAGAAACATCAATATCATGTAGAATAGTTAATTTTACGAGAGGACCCATTTCCTGTAATTCAAAAACAACTGTAGTTGCTTGTTCTGCTGTTTCCTCGGGTGTCTGCCAGGTATAAGATAGACACTGGTTTGGGTTATATTCTAATACCTTTCCAGTTACTTCAGCACTACCATCTGGTGTTATTACAGACACTGTGGAACCAACGGTCCAGTCAGAATATATTTTACGTCCAAACCAAAATTTTTCAGTAAATTCTGGCTTAGTAAGGGATTCCCATACTTTTTCTGCACTTGCTGCGATAACTATTTGATAAACAAAACCGTTCATTTTAACCTCCTTAGGATTTTCCAAATCATATTTTAATTCATAAAGACCCAGTATTCGATTTTCATCAAATTTACTGATCCACCTAGAGTAAATCTGCATTAAGGGAACAGGATTAAGATAATGTATCTTTTCTTTTCCCTTCCAAACAGGTACTACTAAATCAGCACTTTCTAAAATTTTCAAATGCTTTGTTACAGCCTGTCTAGACATATCTAATTTTGAACTTAATTCCGTAAGAGATTGGCCATTTCTCTCATACAATAAATCTAAAAGATATCTTCGTGACTTATCACCTAAAGCATTAAATATTTTATCCATATAGCAATATTAGCAACCAATTGGTTGCATGTCAATAGAAAATATTATTATTTATTACTATAATTCCAAGAAAATTAAGTTTCAAATAGTTAGCTCTTTTAATGGATAACAATTTGGTTAACATTAATATTAGCATTTACTAATTTTTCTTGAATTAATCATAAAGAAAGGTATAATAAGTTATTAAAAACATACATGAATTATTATCACCAACAGGAGGTCAAAGTATGAACATACGTATAGCAAACCAAGAGGAGTACCTATTAGTTGCTGACATGGCACGACAATTATTTGAAGATGAACCAAGTGATACAAAGCTTTCGGAACAAGAATTCCAGGATAGATTATTGAAGTACATAGATATGGGAAGTCAAGCCTATCTGTTTTTTGAGGAAGAAATAGTAGGATATGCTTTAGTAAATAAGAGCAGAAAACCTTATTACCTTGTGGACTTCTTCATTTGTCGACCATACCGCAGAGGTGGAAGAGGAACTACGGCTTTTCATACCCTCTTAAAGGAACTTGGAAC
>JAFACO010000352.1 GCA_023425485.1 Bacillota bacterium | reverse complement strand
CTGCTAATGGCTTACTATTTAGAAAGAAAATAAAAGTAAGTCCTAATCCCAATATGATTATTAATACCACTGTTACGATAACTTTTTTCTTTAACATTATATCTCCACCTTTATAATCTAAATATTTAAGTTCAATTGTTCTAAAAAATTCAGAATACACTTCTCCTGCTTTTATATCCTTAATACTTATTATAAATTAAAAGAATAAAATTTCCAATAAGAATAAAGTTAACTAATAAGATGCAAAACATTGATTATAATCAAAATAAAAAATGCGACCAGCTATGTGTTCGCATCTATCTTTTACATTTTTAATTACTTGGGTTATGCGTTCTCCTTTTCCTAAAAGTACTTTGAATACTCACCAACTGGAAAATCTGACTGTAACCCCATAATGCGAGGCCACATTCCTTCACCAGCAATCACATAACCCATTAACATCCCTATATGCATGTCAAGATGCCTATGTTGTGCAAGAATGAGGTTAAATCTTGTATATGGACATTGGGGTGGTGTTTCTAGGAGTTTTTCGTCGCTAAGCTCATCCAGATAAAGAATAATTTTTACTCTAATTTGATTATAGTACTCTTTCATTAGTTCTCTTGATAAAAACCCATTTGTTTTCAAGTCAAGGTTATTCAAATCCTCTGTGTGAAATGGTGGCTCATCATAAACCAAGGGATTAATATACCACATATCAAGAGAATGCAGTGTGTGGTAAACATGCTTCCAAAGTGGCATTTCGCAATATTCCTTTTCCCAGTATTCATCCGGAATGCTGTCTATTACGTTATTTAGACTCCAAAGCGTTCGTAATGTTTGATCTTTAATTGCTTCGATATAATTAATAGGAAATGTCATTATTATCCCTCCTGCCAGTCTAATACCAATTTACAAAGTCTACAGTGAAAGTATAGCATAAAATGAAAACATTTCCACAAAAATAGTATAGACTTTTCTGCGTTATATTAAAAAGTTTCTGCAGGCACTATGTCCGGCAGAAACTTTAATGAAGAACAATATTTTAGTGTTAATACTTTATCAAACCTTGACAACACTAACCTCTACAATTGTTTTTAGTATAAAGATAATTATAGAGAATTCCATGTCTAATCTCATCTGTTATTATCTCTGTTAACATGTTGATATGGACTCGAGTTTGCATGGCATACAGAATTTTACGATATTTCTGTACAGCCTTTTGTTCACCCAACAGTGCATTTGCCAATCCTTCACAATAGTTCTCTGGAGGTGTAAATTGCTCATTAGGAAGTTGGGGTGGCATTGAACCAGTTATATCTAAGTATATCTTTTTAAACAATGCATAGTGACCGATTTCATTATCACGAATACCAGATATTATCTGTTTATCTTCATTCGAAGGTGCATGCTCTATCAGCCAGCTATAAAACATCCTGTCCTCTGTTTCGCCAGCTAAAGCCTGCTGGATTAAAGATAGTGCACTTGGTAAATTTTGCGGATAAATGAATCTGTCAACTTCCTGTACCTGCTGTGTAGGCGTAGCCATAGCCATTATAGGATAATATGGGTTATTATTTGAAGCATAGCCATATGGGACATAACTGTTGTATCCATTATACATACTTGTCTCCTCTAACTTATAATACTTTTAATATTATATGAAATTGATGAGAAACATGTTCCTTTCTGCTTGCTTTATTAACTATGTATAAATCCTAATATTCCAACTCCTTTTAAAACTACTTTCTTTCATAAGTAATTTATTCTTGTACAACACCAGTTACAACAATTTCAATTATTCCATCCGGCACTTCCCATTCTACCGTACTTCCTACTCTGTAACCCAGTATTGCAGTACCCATTGGAGATAGAACTGAAATTTTATTCTTAAGTACATTGGCCTGCTGCGGGTACACCAAGGTTATTTCTTCTGTAGAACCATCCACAAGTAAACTTACTTTTGAATTCATTCTTACGATGTCTTTGGATAGTTCATCTGCACTTTTTACCTCTGCTCGGTTAAGCTCTGCCTCTAACTTCTTTATGTAAAGGTTTGACCTTCGTTCATTATGCCTGCTATCCTCAATTAATTTGCTTAATTCCTCTTTATCGGTATAGGTAATGTAAATTGGCTCTGTCAACGCTCCTCCTCCTTCCTGCTGTATATTCAAAACAATATTCAATTACTTATTTCTGCATAAGCCTTGTAATAGTCATAATATTTCCCATCGCATGCAGAAAACAGATAACGGGCGAAAATATTAGACACCTGATATCCTTTAGCTTCAAGATATTCCAGATGCGGCTGATAGGCATCTATTGACGGACTGCTGTAATCCACCTTTAGTACAAAGGATAGATATTTAGATTTCTCATTTTTCATCCAGAGGATTTCTTGTTTCTCCGTAGTTGTAACTGCTAATCCTGTTTCTATTTTCTTATCCAATGAATTATAAAGTAAAACACTCTGATATTGATCCTTGATATAGATGGACCATGCTTCTGTGTCATCTACGCTAAAGGAATAGATACGGTCATAATCCGGCTCTTCCTCTTCGTACTGATGCTCAAGCATTCGATTATATTCCTTGATACATTCCTTCTTTTTATTGATATATTCCTTTGCTGTATATAGTTCCTGTAGTTTCTGATCCAAATCACTTTCAAGCTCTACTAAGGAATCGGATAGCTCATCAGGAGACAATCTCGGTAATATTTTCATCTCATGCAGTGACATACGCAGACATCTAAAATGCGCCAGGTCAGAAATAGTGTAAATAGAACCATGGTTATACTTTCGATAATTGTTTACGTTATCTCTGGGCAACTTAATCAAGCCTTCACTTTCCCAATAGCGAATTGTAGACTTTGGAATATTTAATAAGCGTGATATTTCTCCAATTGTAAATGTATTTTTCAATTGCATTTAGTATCCACCTCTATTTATTTTACCTGTTCTATAAAAGGAGCCTATGTAAGAATTCGTTTTATATACCGCTCCATCGTCATACTATATAATCTGCAATTACTTAAATTACTTTCAAAATGAAAGCCTGTCTTTTCAAATGCTTTTACCGATCGAATATTTCCCGGATGTATCTTTGCAATGACACGAGGCATTCTCCACTGAAAAAATGCCTTACTAAGGCCTTGTTCAATGGATTTGGTTCCTATTCCTTGCCCCCACTTTTCTTTCTCGCCAATTACAAGCACGATCTCTGCCTCAACATTTTTTCGAACTAATTTTAAAAAGCCCACAGGCTCATTAGCACCATGTAATATCATGCAAAAGGTTCCATTTCGGTTAAATAAATGTGTCATGATATCTGTATTAAATTTACTTACAATATCGTTAATTTCAGAAGAGATATTCTTCGCTTCATTTAGATATTTTGTTATTTCCGTATTTCCTAGCCATTCTCCAATGATTAAAGCATCTTTTCGCGTTACTTCCTGAGTCAGGGTCACATCGAGTGCTTCCATTATATCATTCCTTTCATAATATAATAAAAGCCTTTCATAGCTCCATGGTACTATGACGGTTCTTTCCATACACGACTATTATAAACGTTCAAGTAGCTTTAATGTCAATAGTATTCCTAATATCTGTATATCAATGCAGTTTGTCTAAAGCAAAAAACGCAAGCTTTCTTTTGCTTACGTTTTTTGTGTCATATGATTTTAATAATTATAAGAATTGATACATTTCATATTGCGAAATTGAGTCTTTTGAAAAATTTAAGCATTTGATAAAACCTAGAAGTTTAACATTGTTGGAAAAATTAATACTTAATTTCTCAATGCTAAGCTCTTTAACTGCGTGATAGATAAGGTTGCTTCCAATCCCTTGATGGCGGTGTTTGGAACCAATCCATAGAAAGCTAACTTTACCTTTGGTGTGGATACTTAGCCCACCTATAAGGCTTTTGTCTTTAAACACTCCATAATGCACTTGACCTTCAATTTGACTAATATAATCCAAATCATTCTGCCAATTAATATGTATATCATGGATGCCCTGACGGAAGTTGATAAGTGTATCCATGTCTATTCTTTCTATTTTTATATTATTAGGAACATCTCTCTTAAGTTCTGTAGGATTATTATGAGAGTAATATTCCATATCGTATACTTTTTCATAGCCCATTTTCTTATAAAAGCTTATTGCTCTGTCATTCCCTGCTATAACCTCCAAAAACATCTGTTTGCAACAGGTTTCTACAGCGACTTCCTTATGAAGCTCAAAAAGCCTTTTACTTAGCTCAGTCCCCCGATATTCTGGATGAATGCATAGCGCACCACATCTTAGCGTCTTTGTCCCTTCATATACTTTAATACCTCCTAAATTAAGGCCCACCGCCTTATCTTCATCGAGGGCAATAAAAGAATGTTCTATACCATTTCCCTCCGGTCCAAAAAAACGCTGAATAAAAAAATCCTTTGACATATTAAACTGAATCATATAATCAGAGAAGCCGATTTGAAAAGCTTCAAATATCTTATCTTCACTTACCTCACTACATTTTTTATAACTAATCATTCAACCTACCTCACTTTTATTTAATTCATCATAAAACTTTACACTTACTAAATGTTATACCTTTACATAAAATCCTATAGTTATTAACTTGTCCACTAACATGTATTACCATTATACTATACTATATCCTGCGAAGCATTATTTATGTCTCAAGTTAATGAGAATATATTAAAAAAGGTTAGCAATCTCTGCTAACCCTTTAAGTTCTCTATTTTTTTGCTTCCTTTAAATCAAGTGCAGTCTGTGAAACCTTTAGAACTTCATTTTTCTGTTCCTGTACATTATAAGCGTGATAATACCCCTTTGCAATCATTAAGTTTGATATCTCTTCGTGGGTATCAATCGCATCGTTTAACTGCTTTTTTAGGAGATTTCTTAGATCGGGTGAAGTTACTTCGGTAATAGCAACACCATAATTTTGAATTGCACTTTTTAACGATACTACAAAATCCGTAGCAATCACCTGATCGTTAAGTCCAGCCATATGCGCAATACCGCTTAATATCGTCATGCTTCAATCCCCCCATCTTCTGTAGCGTTGTTTACCGCATTTTCATTTTTTACATTTGATAACTCCATATAATCTTTCAGTTCATTCATATGGTTTTCACATATTCCAGTTTCTCTCGTCAAAATATCCTTAAGCTCAGTGTCAGTAATCATTGGTGACATCAAGAGAGCTTTTGTTAAACTTAGGCTTTTCAGCGTCAAAAGCTCATTTAGCTGTAGTGTTTCACTTGGTGTAATCATATTTTATCTAACCTCCTATTACGGTTTTAGAATTACTTTAATGCAGTCTTCTGTTTTTGTATCAAAAGCATGATACCCATGTTCAGCATCATCTAACGGCAAACGATGGGTGACAATATCGCTTGGATCAATTTTATTATCTGCTATTAGCTGATAAAGTGTTTCCATATAGGGAATAATTGGAGCCTGACCTGTTCTAATTGTAATATTTCTATTCATTATGTCACCAAAAGGGAACCCATTATATCGACCACCATACACACCTGTGACCTGAATTATACCACACTTTCTAACAGCTTGTGTCGCTATAACAAATCCGCCCAAGGCACCACTCTGCAATTTTGCACCAGCGGCAACGAATTCCAGCGGTGTCATTTTCCCATCCATACCGACACAGTCAATTACTATATCAGCACCACCATGAGTTAAATCTCGCAGATATTCTCCTGTATTGTTGTGTAATTCAAAGTTAACTATTTCGACCTGATTATGGTCTTTCGCATGTTTCAAACGATAATCAATATAATCCACTGCGATAACCCTGCTTGCTCCGAACATCCAGCAAAATTTCTGTGCCAGAAGACCAACCGGTCCACACCCTAAAACTATAACCGTATTCCCTGCGGTAACCCCTGCATTTACAACACTCCAGTAAGCGGTTGCCATAGCATCGGCCATAAGAACAAGCTTTTCATCTTCAAGTTCACAGTTTTCCGGAAGGACAAAAGGTGTAAAATTACCGTATGGAACTCTTAAAAATTCTGCTTGCCCTCCGGGATAACCACCAAACGTCTCTGAATAACCATAGAAAGCACCACTTTCGCCATGTGGATTTGAGTTATCACACATACTGGTAAATCCGTGCTCACAATAATAACAATGCCCACAGCTGATATTAAATGGAATAACAACTCTGTCACCCTTCTTAACCTTTTTAACCTCTGGCCCAACTTCTTCAACAATTCCCATTGGCTCATGCCCAATGATATAATCCTGTTTTACATTTGGAATCATATCATGAATCAGATGCAAATCCGAACCACAGATTGCGGAACTCGTGATTTTTACAATGATGTCATCCTTCTTTTTGATTTTTGAGTCTGGTACATTCTTTACCTCTACCCTTTTTATACCCTGAAATGTTACTGCTTTCATCTTACATCACCTCTTTACTTTTCCGGAGTTGCAAATGTACCAAGGCGGCTTGTGTCACCTGGGAACAAATTAAGTGCGGCTATTTGACTCATTGTTGTTGATGATTCGATATCCTTATTAAACTGTTTCTTTAAATCAACTGGATCAAACCAGCCTTTTGCTATCAAAAGGTCGGTTATCTCTCCATGTAAATCAATTGCATTATTTATTTGTTCACGTAATGCTTGTCTGACCTTCGGTGATGCTGTCTCGGATAGAGCAATCGCCAAGTTACGCACTCCATTTTTAGAGTTGAGCAAGAACGATAAACCCATATTCATATCAATCAATTTGGGCATTCCCTCTGCATTTCTTATTTCCGTATAATCATTTATCATAATTTCCCTCACAATTCTATTTCTGGAGCCATTTTTATCAATTGCTGAAGTTCATTTATATCTGTAATGGATGATTCCACGCATTTTTCAAGAAGTTTTTTTAAATCCTGATCAAATACTACACCTTCCATTAGCTTTGAAGTAGTCATACTG
>JAFACO010000348.1 GCA_023425485.1 Bacillota bacterium | reverse complement strand
CAATTTTGCATCCGAGTGACTCACTTGTTTGGTACAATGTTTTTGCAATTTCATATTCCTCATCCAGTAATATATTGAAAGAATCTAGTTTATCCATTTATGACCATTCCTTTCCGGCACCAACGAGTTATGAAACAAGTCAGGTGTGCATCGAATTTTCCCCCACTAATATAGGTAATATTTTCCAAATAGGCGCGAATATACTAGGCACGCGAAGGTAGCGCATTAATGTCATATATATTAAATGCCATTGTTTATGTATTTTCTTCTTGTCCCCTACTTCCAATCTCAAGTAAATTACCTTCAGGGTCTGCAATATAGAAATTTCGTATGCCAAATGGGAAGGTTTCAGGTTTTCCCGTAAATGACTTTATTCCAAGAGCCATTAGGCGCTCATATTCTATATCAACATCTAAAAATTTTGGAAGCCAAATACCTATTTCCATTGTTAAGTTAATTCCCTTCAGGGGATAATAGGACTCCCCTACGGCTTTCGCAAAACTTTTCCGGTCATACATTGCTAATGATAATGGCCCGCTTTTTGTTTTAAATTCCGCCCATAATCCGCCGTCCCAATCGGTATCAAATTCCATGATGTTTTTATAAAATGAAACCATTTTTTCAATGTCTTCAACTAAAAGAATTACACCTACATTAACATTCATACCATTCATTGTTTTACCTCGCTTTCGATTTCTTTTATTTTACTACATCGAACACGACAACGGTATGTCATGTTTGATAATATAAATAATATCGTTGACCTTGAGAGATTGCTTCTAATAAATCTACTCTTCCTCCAAATAATAACTTCATTTATATAACTATAGAATTCCTGAAAATGCAATATATCAACTTATTATCTGGGACATGTAGAGAGGGGAACTCAAAAACTATCTGTTAAAACCTTAGTTTCTCTTAGTTCAGAATTAAATCTAAGTATAGATTATTTGCTAATTGATATCCTTCCTTCTAATGACTCTGTTTTTATAAGCATTCTGGAAGCTGTAAAGATGTAGGAAGCTGTTCTATCTATCATATATTTTTCTAACATCTTGATTATAATTTGGTACAACTTCATAGAATACATATACATCCCCCTTATCGTTAGTAACTAGTATGTAATCTTTTATCTTGTCATAACTATCTTCTCTGAATTTCAAAAGTATATTGCTACCGTAATATGTTATATAATTAATATCATCTTTTACAAAATACCTTCTTGTAAAAATAATGCTATATCCATCATACTCTAAAATACTAATTGATGGATATCCATCAACATTAAATATAGTTATTCTAATTTTATCTGATATTCCATTTTTTACATTATTTAAAAATTGTTGTAATGTTATAAGATTATATGGTTGAGCACCTAATGCAATAACATCACCATTATTAAGAGCCATCTGAAATGTATAATCTGTTGGTAATAATGATAATTCTTTCTCGTGTTGATGCTGATAAGTTTGCATATATCTGTCCTATTATTCTTTATATTATTGTATTAAACTGTTACGATAATGTTCTTATATTAGCGGCTAGGTAACAAAGAAGAAATGCATTTACAGTATAAACTAATAACTCCATAAATTAATAATCAATATTCACTATCATGTCAATATTATAACTCCCTACTTTTTTAAGTTATTAAAACACAGGTCTCAACGTACACTGGTTTCGGAAACAGATAATATCCTTTAGATTTGTATTTCTGTCATACTACATTCTATTTCATATATTCATTGTTTTTTCTACAGTTACATTCCAATTGCAGTCCAAACACAAAAAACAAGGATTTCAAAGTTATTTAAACTCTGAAACCCTTGTTTTTTAATGCAGTCGAGGGGACTTGAACCCCTACCCAGAAACCCGGACTAGATCCTTAGTCTAGCGCGTATGCCAATTCCGCCACGACTGCAAAACCCTATTAATCAGTCAATTATTTTCATTGATTATACTGATTTGCTCACTTGCGATGTCTAGCGAACGAATTATATTATAACAAGAACTAATATTGATTGCAACATATTTTTTTAAGTTATGTCACTTTTTTATAATTATTTTAAATTCAGTTTATTTAAAATTGTAATATCTTACATATTGTTCCTTTACACCTAAATTCTGTAATTGTTTTTAGTATTGAATGCCAAAATCTGAAGTTAGGTTATTAAGTGCTAAATATTTGCTTTGTCACAATAAACCTTATTATTTTTCACTTACATTTTTTACTTATATATTTACCACATTAAAAAAGATCTCTTATTCTATAAAACAATCCAAGATTAAATTAAACTTGAGATTATTTTATTAAGAACAAAAGATCTTATTATATATTTAATAGCTACACCGGATTGACACTTTACAGTAAGCTATAACCTGCTACTCTTTCTTCTTTCTGACACAGGCATCAAAAACATCCCTCATAGCTGGATTGCTAATTAATTTGCCATGATAATCAAAGCGTGAGCCATGGCAAGGACAATCCCAGGTAAGTTCATTTTGATTCCACTCTAGGCTACAGCCCAGATGCGGACATTTTGTAGAAATAAAATAATAGCGTTGATTTAAATCACGATAAACACCTATCTTCTCCCCATCTTTACTAATAATACCTGCTTTCCCTGGCTCGATATCTTTTAATTTATCCTTTGTGATTTTAAGATGCTCTAGCAAAAGGCTCTTTGAAGTTATTACTGCATCTTTAACAAATACTTTACTGCCGGAGAAGAATAACCTACGTGGGTTAAACACCTTATGATATATATTTTTACGACCCATAATCTTATCTGTAATAATCATTGCCGCTACCATGGAACTCGTCATGCCCCATTTATTAAATCCAGTAGCAACGTAGATATTCGGTGTATTAACAGAATATCTTCCAATATAGGGGATAGAGTCTGGTGTCATACAATCCTGATTAGACCACGTGTAATTTATATCTGCATTTGGATACCACTGCCTTGCAGCTTCCTCAAGCTTAGCATAAGCATCCAGCGGTTTGCTTTCACCCGTTCTATGATTTCCCCCACCAAGGAGTAGATAATCTTTATAATTACGAAATGAGAATCCATTTGGATCTGCATCTAGATACATTCCGTCCAGACGTGCCTTTTTATCAATGTCTTCACCCAATAATGCCGCAACATATTGTCTCTCTTGATGCATTTTAAAGAAGTAATAACCTGGTGCGTTAATAAAGGGGTAATGAGTTGTAATAACAATACTTTTCGCATTCACTCTACCTTTGTCGGTTATGATTAAACCACCACTACGAATTTCGGTGACTCTTGTATTCTCATAGATTGTAAGCTTCTTAGATATACCATCAATAAACTTAAGAGGATGAAACTGTGCTTGACGATCAAAACGCATTGCAGCCTTAACCTGAAAGGGTAGAGTCGTTTCTTTCGTCAGAACTGCTGGTAATCCTAATTTCCTTGCGGCATCCACCTCTCTCCGAAGCTTTCCATCATCCTGTAAGGTATATAAATAGGCTGGTAATATTTGAAAATCACAATCTATCTTCTCTTCATTTATAATTTCCTCAAACATCTCAATTGCCTTCTGATTGCCTGCGGCATATTCCCATGCCAATTCTTCACCCTTATAAGTCAAAAGCTTATGATAAATCAGACCATGCTGGGAAGAAATCTTAGCTGTAGTGTTACGTGTAATTCCAAAACCCGTTTCCTTACATTCTATCAGAGCTACAGAAATGCCCTTCTGCTGAAGTAAATAAGCAGTCAGTACGCCAGCAAGCCCGGCACCTATTACTGCTACTTCCGGGCTTATATCTCCCTGTAATTCTGGACGATGTGGTTTTTCCGTTTCTTGTCCTTCATAGCGAATATGTTTTTGTACCCATAAGGACTCTCCTCGCTCCTTAGCATTTCCATCAAATACTCCATTTTCTTTCCAGATTGTCTGCATAATTACCTCTTTTCTACAAAAACATAATAAATACCAATTTGATACTTATATTTTCCGAAGTAAGAAATATTTATGCAAAAAAATAAGACGCAGTAACACTGCGCCTTGGCAAAAAAATAACTCCCCGAGTAGGGCTCGAACCTACAACCCCACGGTTAACAGCCGTGTGCTCTACCATTGAGCTATCGAGGAATACTTTAGTTATTTTAATACGCTAAAGCAAAGATGTCAAGACTTTTTCTAAAGATATTGGAGGATATTACTAGCGTAATTTTGAAACAGTTTAGCAATTCAAGTTTTTGTGCATTAGTATTATTTGCGCTTAATAAAGACCTCGAATTATAGAGGGTAATAATGCTGTATAGCTTAATATTTTAGTTGAAATTGCCTGGTTGCTGTGATATAATCAAATTCGTGCCGTAAATACGAAATATACATGCAGTTGTGGCGGAATTGGCATACGCGCTAGATTCAGGTTCTAGTCCGGGTAACTGGGTAGGGGTTCAAGTCCCCTCAACTGCACTACTGAAAAACAAGGGTTTTGGAGTTTTTAATAAACTTCGAAACCCTTGTTTTTGTTTCATCATAAATTTAAATGTATATTTTTAGTCACTGCTATGGTTTATAATCCAAGTCATAATATAATCTGTTTTATATTTACCGCTTGCTACACCTAATCCAAGATCAATAACATCTTCATCGGAACAATCAATCATGATTTGGTTAACATCCAAAAAAACTAACATTGCCAAAATACCAATTCTTTTATTTCCATCAATGAATGGATGATTACTAATTAAACTAAAGCATAAATGAGCAGCTTTACTTTGTATAGATGGATAAAGTTCTGCATTCTCGAATGTCTGAAACGGTGAATTTAATGCCAAATCAAGTAATCCATCATCCCTGACACCATTCATACCACCGGACTGCTTGATAGCCATTGAATGCAACTTTATAATTTGTTCCTTAATTAATTTTTTCATTTAGCAAGTTCCTCAAAAGATTTTGCATACTTTGTAAGATATTTCATTGCAGCTTCCTCTATCATTAAATCATCGGCAACCGTTTCTTCCTGCAGTTTCGCATAATCTATAAGCACATACCTTGGTGCGTTATTTTTTAGAATAACTGCTGCCCCATTCTCATCTACCATTCGGGCTACCTTTGAAAAATTCTGATTTGCTTCTGTTATTGATATCAGATTACTTAAATCTACTTTCATAATAACACCTGCCTTTCTATAAAATATTATATGTTGTTTCTAGGATAAATTCAACCTATATTACATTGCACCAAATAATATTTTTAATATTCTATTTATCCCATTAGCCATTTGTGTTCCAATATCTACTTATAGTTTGATTTTTAACTTCTCCACTACCTCAATATCAGCAGGAAGCCACTTCACACTATCCAGCTCATTCCTACAAAGCCATTTTACTGCTTCGTGCTCAATCAGATTAATATTCCTAGATATCAGCTTGCATAAAAAACAATGCATAGTTAGATGAAAATTATGATAGTCGTATTCAACAGTATGAAACAACTCTCCAATCTGAATTTCAGCATCTAACTCTTCTTTTATCTCGCGGATTAAAGCATTTTCTGGTGTTTCACTTGTCTCAATTTTCCCTCCCGGAAACTCCCATCCGCCTTTAAATTCTCCATAACCACGTTGAGTAGATAGTACTTTCTCACCGTCTAAAATTATTGCTGCAACCACCTTGATTGTCTTCATACTATCCCTCCAAACATCTTTTGTAAAGCTCTATAACAAAATAGGAAAACTACTTATGCCAACATACTCACACAACTAACTAACAATATAATCATAAATATCGTCTCTCACAGGAGTAACAAGCTTATAACAAATTTCTACTGCTGTCTTTGTTGTATTAGTTATTACAAATTCCTTTGCTTCACCAGTTGGTTTAATCTTACCCAAATAATAAAATTCCTTTGATATTTTATCATCTTTATTTTTCCTAACGAACAACTCCATCTCCACTTCTAGTTCTTCAGCATGTAAAGCAGTATTTACATCCTCTGAAGATAATGATCTGCCTGCTTTTGATATGGCGATAAGAGTAGAATTATTAATAAATCTATCTTCATATTTAACAGTATCTTGTATATGTACGGATTTATCATAATTAATAAACACAGGGTATGTTTTTGTTTTTTTATCGTACTTATATCCACCAATATTTAGGGCTACATCACCCTTTTCCCATTCCAGCAGACGGCATACTTCTTCATATGTATACTTGGAATACAACTGAAAATTAGTGTCCATATAACGATCTGCATAATCTCTATTGTACCTAGATATCCCAAAATCAACAACTTCTTTAACCATGTAATAAAAATTTATATCCGATAATTCACTAAGAAACTCTTTGCTCGCATTAAAATCGTCCTTCGCAGGCTCTATAAATACACATTCTTCATAAGTACTTTTACCTGTTCCAGATGTAAATTCATTTGTTAATACATTTACAAGGTTCTTCTTTGTAATGTCTGTTATATTTATATTATAATTTGATCTAAGCTTTACTTGTAAGTCCTCAAATAATCTATACTTAATGGTTATTATGCTATCCAATAATTTCAATTCATGCACTCTTTTACCAGCTGCAAACTTTCTACAAATTAACTCAAGATATTTCTGTGCTCTTTCTGAAATTCTAACCTTATAATCTTTCTCATATTTCACAAGAAATGAATAATAAGACCCTAGAGAAGAATTACTAAATATTCTAAGCACATCAATCTCACCATATTTATCGAAATCTTCTAAAGATGGAATTCTTCCTAATTTGTATTTCAAATTCTTGTAGCTATCTTTTATAAATCGGATATCATTAAAATTTGTGACATCTATTGACTCAAATATTCTCTTCCTTGTAATTTCATCAAAGTGAATTGTTGAGCTTCCGGGTATGATACGATTGCCTTCTGCAATATAATTTCTAATTGTATCTTTGTTATAACTCCTATCTCCAGATAAAGCAATCGGTATCATGAAGTTATTCTTGTAATTTGCTATAAAGTCCAGAATTACTACGAATTCTTTATTATCAGCTTTTCGTAATCCTCTACCTAATTGTTGTACAAATATAATAGGAGATTGAGTCGGTCTTAACATGATGATTTGATTTACTTCTGGTATATCCACACCTTCATTAAAAATATCAACAGTAAAGATATAGTCTAATTTATTATTAAGGTTATCTGATACCAAACGCTCAATCGCATCTTCTCTCTCTTGTTGTGAGTGTTCACCAGTCAATGCCATAGTTTGATATCTTCTCATATTAAACTTATTACTTAACTCTACTGCCTCTTTTTTAGAACTGCAAAAAACCAAACTTTTACTCGTTCTCCACTGTATCCAAAATATTCTGCTTTTTCGATCACATGGTCCACTCTCTGGTCTGAGGTGAGCAACATGAAATTGTTAACTCCAGTTTCGTCATCAATACTTTTCCCATCAACTTCAATATCAGTAATCCCAAAATAGTTGAATGGACATAATAAATCCTCCTTTAGTGCTTGCTCAAGCCTTATTTCATATGCTATATTGTGATCAAATGCACTAAACACATCAAACCCATCCATTCTTTCAGGTGATGCCGTCATTCCTAACCATAAATTTGGTTTAAAATAAGCCATAATATTTTGATAGCTTTGGGCTCCAATTCTATGAGCTTCATCAATTATTATTACTTCAAATTCTTCTGGATTAAAC
>JAFACO010000246.1 GCA_023425485.1 Bacillota bacterium | reverse complement strand
AAGAAAGATTGCTGTGTAAATACAACCTGACCTTTACCGCCACACTTCTGACAGGTTTCAGATGAGGTACCAGGCTTAGCTCCTGTACCATGACAGGTATTACACTCGTCTTTTAATGGAAGATCTAACTCCTTTTCAACGCCAAATACGGCATCTTCAAAAGAAATTCTGACAGAAGCGCGAATACTTGCCCCTTGTGCTGGTCCATTATTAGGACGTCTGGAACGTCCACCAAAGATATCTCCAAAAATGTCGCCAAAGATATCTCCCATGTCCATACCTGAAAAATCGAAGCCTCCGGCTCCACCACCAGCTCCGCCCTCAAAAGCAGAATGTCCGAATTGGTCATACTGTCTTCTCTTATCCGCATCACTTAATATTGCATATGCCTCCGATGCTTCTTTGAACTTTGCCTCTGCTGCCTGATCCCCAGGGTTAGTATCGGGATGATATTTTTTTGCAAGCTGTCTATATGCTTTCTTCAGCTCGTCATCCGAGGCTGATTTACCGACACCTAAGACCTCATAATAATCACGTTTGTCTGCCATCTTCTCCTTCACCTTTCATAACTTCTCTCTGCCTTGCACCGACTGTGCTGGCCAAATCCTTTGTTTCATAGGCAAACAGGCAGTCAACGTATGACCGCCTATCTGCATTCTATGTTAAAAGAATTTTCTTAAAGATAAATATTTTTATGCTTTAAGATATTCCTTATATTAGCGTTTTGCTAATACTTATACTTCACGGTAATCTCCATCTACAACATCATCATTGTAGCCAGCATTTCCAGCTCCCTGATATCCAGCACCGTTCATATCAGGGCCAGGGCCGCCTGCACCTGCTCCACTTTGCTCATATAATTTTGCAAACAGTGCCTGTGCATTTGTCATAAGCTTTTCTTTTGCATCTTTAATATCGGCAACTTCACCTTCAGTCATAACCTCCGGATTTGATTTCTCAATTAATTCCTTAAGTCTTGCTAAATCAGCTTCTACAGTTGCTTTTGCACCAGCATCAATTTTATCGCCTACTTCGCTTAATGCCTTTTCTGTCTGGAATACCATAGAATCTGCATCGTTACGAACATCAACCGCTTCCTTACGAATCTTATCCTGTGCTTCGTATTCTGCTGCTTCTCTTACTGCTCTATCAATATCTGAATCTGAAAGATTTGTATTAGATGTAATTGTAATATGTTGTTCTCTACCAGTTCCAAGATCCTTTGCAGATACATTAACAATACCGTTTGCATCAATATCAAAGGTAACTTCGATCTGTGGAACACCTCTTCTTGCTGGTGGAATACCATCCAGACGGAATTGTCCAAGACTCTTATTGTCTTTCGCAAACTGTCTCTCACCTTGAACAACATTGATATCAACTGCAGTCTGGTTATCAGCTGCTGTAGAGAATACCTGGCTCTTCTTGGTAGGAATAGTTGTATTTCTTTCGATTAATCTGGTAGCTACACCACCAAGAGTTTCGATAGAAAGTGATAATGGAGTAACGTCAAGTAGAAGGATATCTCCTGCGCCTGCATCACCTGCTAATTTACCACCCTGAATGGAAGCTCCAATAGCAACACACTCATCAGGATTTAATGTTTTGGAAGGTTCCTGACCAGTTAACTGTCTTACTTTATCCTGAACAGCTGGAATACGTGTGGAACCACCAACTAATAATACTTTCTTAATATCAGAAGCAGAAAGGCCAGCATCACGAAGAGCGTTCTGTACAGGTACTACAGTTCTTTCTACTAAATCATGTGTTAACTCATCAAATTTAGCACGAGTAAGGTTTAAGTCAAAATGCTTAGGACCTTCTGCTGTAGCTGTGATGAAAGGAAGATTAATGTTAGTTGTTGTGGAAGAAGATAATTCCTTCTTAGCCTTTTCAGCAGCTTCCTTTAATCTTTGAAGAGCCATTTTATCCTGGGATAAATCAACGCCGTCAGATTTTTTGAACTCATCAATCATAAATCTTGTAATTCTATCATCAAAGTCGTCACCACCAAGTCTATTGTCACCTGAGGTTGAAAGAACTTCGATAACGCCATCACCAATATCGATAACGGATACGTCGAAGGTACCGCCACCTAAGTCATAAACCATAATCTTCTGCTCATGCTCATTATCAAGACCATAGGCAAGAGCTGCAGCTGTAGGCTCGTTGATAATTCTCTTTACATCCAGACCAGCAATCTTACCAGCATCCTTTGTTGCCTGTCTCTGAGCATCATTAAAGTAGGCAGGTACTGTAATAACAGCTTCTGTAACCTTTTCGCCAAGATAGCTTTCTGCGTCAGCCTTTAATTTCTGTAAGATCATTGCGGAGATTTCCTGTGGAGAATATCTCTTATCGTCAATCTTTACTCTGAAATCTGTTCCCATGTGTCTCTTGATAGAAGAAATGGTCTTATCTGAATTTGTAACAGCCTGACGTTTTGCAGGCTCACCAACTAAACGCTCTCCGGTTTTTGTAAATGCTACAACAGATGGAGTTGTTCTAGCTCCTTCGGTATTTGCGATAACTACCGGTTTACCACCTTCCATAACTGCAACACATGAATTTGTTGTTCCTAAGTCAATACCAATTATTTTACCCATGTTTGTAACCTCCTGATTTAATATAAATTATCTAATTGACAACTTTAACCATACTGTGACGAACTACCATATCGCGGTAGATATAACCCTTTTGAAACTCATCTGAAACTGTATTATCACCAAGATTTTCATCTTCGCCGTGCATTACAGCATTGTGAAGGTTCGGATCGAATTCCTTTCCAACTGCATCAATTGGTTTTAAACCAATTTCATCAAGTCCAGTGATTAACTGACGATAAATCATGTCAATCCCTTGTGCAAAACCACTTTCCTTTTCCTTCTCGGTAACTGTTCCCAATCCTCTTTCAAAATTATCAATGATGGGAAGTAATTTCTCGATAACCGATTTAACACCGATATCAAACATCATTGCCTTTTCCTTCTCGGAACGCTTACGGAAATTATCAAACTCAGCCATCGTCCTCATCAAACGATCATTTAATTCCTCTATTTTTTGATCCTTTGCTGCCATTTCCTTTACTTTCGAATTTTTGAAGAAATTCTTTGCTGATTTTTCCGGTTTACCCTCTACTTCATCAGGCTCCTCTGACATAGCAACAACTTCTTCTGCATTATCTGCATCTTCAAAAGCTGCTGTTTCCTCATAACCATCGTTCACCTGCGTCGCATCAAAACCAATATCACCGGTCTCTTTTGAATTATCCTTCATCGCTTTCTCCTTTTCCATTGCTGCTTTCATGATTTCTATTGTTTTATCCATATCCTCCATTCCTTCATCTGGTCATCCACCAGCCAACTGTATCGAACAAAACACTATATCTTTTGGTAACTATTCTATTGTCTAGTTACTTCTTCTTGAAAATATCATCTAATTGAGTCATCAGCGACTGAAGTGTGCTAACAACCTTCTGATAATCCATTCTCTTAGGTCCAATGATACCCACTTTGCCATATACACCTTCTTCAACTTCATAGGTAGCTGTAACCACGGAACATTCTTTCATAGACTCTACAGGAGTTTCATCTCCGATATATACTTGTATCCCACGTTTTTCTTCATCTTCCATTTTATCCTGAATAAATTCCGAAAGGACTTTCTTTTCTTCAAAGGTATATAACAAATCTACTGCCTTTTCTCTATCACTTAACTCTGGGTATCTTAGGATATTGGTGGTTCCAGAAGTATATATCTCTATATCCTCTTCCTCTGTTACTGCCTGCATGATAGCATCTAAAATATCATTTACAATCGTTCGATATTCACCAGCCTGTTCCTTCATCTGCGAAATAACCGGGAGGGTGATTTCACCAAGATCTAAGCCTTGAAGGAAGGTATTAATAATTATGTTAAGTTTTAATAAGGTTTCCTTGCTTAAGGAGGACGCAATATGAATTATTTTATTCTTAACAATATTGCGTTCAAACACAATAACAGCTAGTAGCTGATGTTCATCCACCTCCGTTAACTGAATAAACTTCACTTTCTTTTTATATTGAGGTGTGGAAACCATCGTAGTGTATTGTGTGTTTACAGCTAATAATTTTGCAACTTGCTGTAGTAGATTTTCTAACCGATCTGCCTTTTCAATTAGAATCTCCTTCATATTCTCTACTTCCTGAACCTTATCTTGTAGTAATAAATCTACATAGAGACGATAACCTTTGTCTGAGGGTATTCGTCCGGCAGAAGTATGGGGCTGAACAATAAAACCAAGCTCTTCTAAATCGGCCATCTCATTTCGTATGGTTGCGGAACTTAAATTTAAGTCCGTATATTTCGAAATAGTCCTTGATCCTACCGGCTCACCAGTATCCAGATAATTACGGATAATCGCTTGTAATATCTTTAATTTTCTTTCATCCAACTGCTGCATATCCTACCTCATTCCATCGTATCTTAAGAATTAATTATGGTTGGAAGTTTCTTTGTTAGCACTCATTCGAGTAGAGTGCTAACATCTATATTTAAAATAGCACTATCATTTTCTTTTGTCAAGGGATTTTATAAAATTACTTAATCATCATTTAAAAAGAGATACAAAATGGAATTACTAACATCAATTCCGTATTCTGAAAGACGAATAATATCTCCTTCTTCTATTATTACCGACTTATTCTTTAGCTGTTCTATTACCTCACCATAGACGTCCTTTATTTCAACAGAAAACCTGCGAAGAAAATCACTTTTTTTAACACCTTCACATAAGCGTAATCCTAAGTACATGAATTCTTCCATTCTCTGTGATAAGGTTAATACTTCGTATTCTGCAATCAGCTTGGTTGGTCCAACTTCCTTCATCTCAGCTAGAACGGAGTCCGGAGGTGTCTGACACACTTTCATGTACTCTTGAAGGTCGTCCAGCTTTGTAAAACGTCTCTCATTAAGAAAAGAGGATGCTCCTAAACCTAATCCCAGATAAGGTATACCAATCCAATAGGATTTGTTATGTGAACACTCGTAACCCGGTTTTGCATAATTAGAAATCTCATATCTATAGTAACCAAATTCCTCGAGTATTTCCTTAGTTCGATGATACATCTGCCGATCCGTTTCTTCGTCCGGTAATTCCTTATATCCTGTGGCTGCTTCCTGATATCTTTCGTAGAACTTTGTCCCTTCTTCAATAATAAGGCTATAGGCTGAAATATGGTCAGGCTTTAGAGCTAATACCTTATTTAAGGTTTCTTCCCAGGAGCTCAAAGTTTGTCCTGGCAGAGCTGACATTAAATCCACATTGATATTAGGAAAGCCAAGATTTCGTGCTAATTTATAGTTTTCTTCAAACTGCATGTAATTATGAAGTCTTCCAAGGAGTTTCAATTCTGTATCATTGGCTGATTGTAATCCAAAGCTAATCCGGTTAATCCCAGCTTCTCGATATTCCATTAGCTTCTCTTTATTTACTGTCCCTGGATTAACCTCAATTGTAATCTCTGCCCCATGCTTCAAGCAAAATACTTGATTAATTTTGCTCATAATACGCTTAATCTGACCAACTTCCAAACTAGATGGAGTACCACCGCCAATAAATATTGTGGCAACCACATAACTTTTTGCCAGCTCCTGATAACTTTCAATCTCATTAAGGAGAGCCTTAACATATTGCTCACGAATTTCATTGGTAGCTGGTGCAGATAAAAAATCACAATAATCACACTTCTTTACACAAAAAGGGATATGAATATATAAGCCAAGTTCGCTATTTAAATTGTTCTTAACTTCCTTATCAATTTCATATTTCTTTAATTCTATCATTTCATATCACCTCCTATAAATTCAAGGGCTGTACCTGAATGCACGCTTATCCTTATAAGGATTTCTTCCTTTATAATACAACTATAATACAACAGCACAACAAAAGAGAGTTATAGCAAATAACCACCCTGCATGAGTGAATCGTCTGAAATCAAACGAGTAGTTATTGTGCAAACTCTCTTTTCTTCTAGCTATAATTAAGTATCAAAAACTATTCAAACAATCAGCTTTGCAATTTACATACTTAAGTCCATATAAGGTTGTAAATTATCGAAACTCTAATTATTATTGAAATTTGACACTCTAATTTTCGTCCAACTTCAGTACACTCATGAAGGCACTTTGAGGAATTTCTACATTACCAACCTGTCGCATCCTCTTCTTACCTTCCTTCTGCTTCTCTAACAGTTTCTTTTTACGGGTAATATCACCACCGTAGCATTTGGCAAGTACGTCTTTTCTCATTGCTTTAACAGTTTCTCTGGCAATAACCTTACTGCCAATGGCTGCTTGAATTGGGATTTCAAATAACTGACGTGGTATCTCATCCTTTAACTTTTCACATATTCTTCTACCACGTTCATAAGCACTTTCAGCATGAACAATAAAGGTCAAAGCATCGACTTCTTCCTTATTAATAAGAATATCAAGTTTCACAAGTTCAGATTGAACATATCCCTTCATTTCATAATCAAAAGATGCATACCCTCTGGACCTTGACTTTAGTGCATCAAAGAAATCATAAATGATTTCATTGAGAGGTAAATCATATTTTAACAAAGCTCTTGTGGTCTCCATATATTCCATTCCAAGATATA
>JAFACO010000194.1 GCA_023425485.1 Bacillota bacterium | reverse complement strand
TATAAAGCAATTACTGAGAACGTTCGACCTTGTATCCGTGGCTGTAAACCAGGGGCGATTATCATTGATGAAAATAAGAAAGCTAAAATAGACGATAAAAAATGTATTGAGTGTGGTGCATGTGTATATAATTGTCCATTTGGTGCCATGGTGGATGAATCCTATGTCCTGGATGCAATAGAGATATTAAAAGGTTCGAACCAGGGAAAGAACTATAAGGTATATGCAGCCATAGCGCCAGCAATTGTGAGTCAGTTTACCTATGCAAAAATAGAGCAAATTGTTGCTGGGCTTAAAATAATGGGATTTCATACGGTGGTTGAAGTGGCACTGGGAGCGGATATTGTGGCAAATAAAGAAGCAAAGGAACTTGCTGAAAAAGGCTTTTTAACCAGTTCCTGTTGTCCATCTTTCGTTAGATACATAGAGATTAATTATCCTGAAATGGTTCCTCATATCTCTCATAATGTATCTCCAATGATAGAAATAGCTAATCTAATCAAGCTGACGGATGAAACAGCCAAGGTTATTTTTATTGGACCGTGCATCAGTAAAAAAGCAGAGTACAAGAGGCAAGTCAATTCAGGAAGTGTAGATTGTGTAATTACCTTTGAAGAGCTTCAAGCTTTACTGGATGGAATGGATATTGATGTAGAAACTCTCCCAGAACAAAGCCTTGATAATGCCTCCTACTATGGACGTATTTTTGCAAGAAGCGGTGGATTATCCGAAGCAGTTTGCCAGGTAATGAAAGAAGAAAACATTGATTTTGAAGTTAAGGCAGAAATCTGTGATGGAATTGAACAGTGTAAGATGGCCTTATTAAAAGCCTCCAAGGGAAAACTTGATAAGAACTTCATTGAAGGAATGGCTTGTGAAGGAGGATGTATCAATGGAGCGGCTTGTCTGCATCATGGACCCAAGAATCGTTTGGAAGTTGATAAGTATGGCATGCAGGCGATTGAGAAGAAGATTCAGGACTCTTTGATACTAAAACCATTAATTAACAAAGGAGAAATCTTGACAAAAAAATAACAAAGGACTACAATGTTTAATAATGTGTAAAACGGAGGGATGATATGCTTCAAGTATATATCTGTGTGGGTAGTTCCTGTCACTTAAAGGGATCGTATCAGGTTATTAAATCCTTTGAAGAGCTGATAAAAATAAATCATTTAGAAGACCAGGTAGAATTAAAAGCCTCATTCTGCTTAGGTCATTGTTTAAAAGGTGTTTCTGTAAAGGTCGAAGAAGAGTTTATGGAAGAGCTCACCTTAACGAATGTGAAAGAATGTTTTGAAAAATATATTATAAGAAGGCTTTAGTTATGGGAATTATACAATTTAAAGAAGCAAACTGTAAAAATTGTTATAAGTGTATCAGAAGCTGCCCGGTAAAAGCAATTACTTTTCAACAGGATCAGGCTAGGATTGTGGAGGAAGATTGCATGTTGTGCGGTAACTGTTTAAAAGTCTGCCCTCAAAATGCGAAAACTGTAAAAAGTGATCTGGAAATTATAAAGAAATTTATTCAGAAGAAGGAAAAGGTATATGTAAGCCTTGCTCCTTCTTTTATTGCAGCCTTTGAACAAAATCAGGGGGAAGCATTATTTTATGCATTGAAAAAACTTGGTTTTACCTACATAGAAGAAACTGCAGTTGGAGCTGCCGAGGTTTCCAAGCAATATGAAAGATTGCTGCAGGAAAAGAAGATGAAAAACATCATTACAACATCCTGCCCGTCCGTTAATTTCTTAATAGAAAAATATTATCCGGACCTAATAAGTCAGATGGCACCGGTAGTATCTCCAATGATAGCTCATGCTAAGATGCTTCGGGAAACTTATGGTCAGAGAATACGAGTTGTATTTATAGGACCCTGCCTATCCAAAAAAGATGAATGTAATGACCTGCAAAATGAGGGAATGGTAGATGCAGTTCTCACCTTTGAAGAATTAAGTGCCTGGTTAAGTTCAGAAGGTTTATATAATAACGGAGAGTTTGCGGAAGAAATTAAGGCTTCCAAGGATATGACGGCAAGAATTTATCCAGTACCCGGAGGAATCTTAAAAACCATTAGCAATAAATATAAATCCAATTATAAATGTATCAGCATCGATGGTGTTGAACGTTGTATGAGAATACTGGATTCCCTTCAAAAGGATGGTATTGAGAATTACTTTATTGAAATGAATAGCTGCACGGACAGCTGTATCAACGGTCCATGTATGAATGAAATTCCGGGAGGATTTCTCGCTGCGAGAGAACGACTCATTGATTATGTTAGAAAAGCACCAGGCACAACCAATCAGTTGCTGGACATGGGGACGAAAGTGAGTTTGAAAAAGAAATTTATTAATCGGACCAAGCAGCAGAAGGAACCTTCAGAGGCTTCTATACAGGCAATTCTAAATAGCGTTGGAAAGTATTCGAGGGATAAGGAACTAAATTGTGGTACGTGCGGATATCCGACTTGTCGTGATAAAGCAATTGCTGTTTATTATAATAAGGCACAGCTTCACATGTGCTTGCCGTTTATGAGAGAAAGAGCTGAATCCATTTCTAATTTGATTATTAATACGACGCCAAATGCTATATTTGCATTGGATCATGAACTTCGCATACAAGAAATTAATACCTCTGCACGGGAGAAATTCCGTTTAACAAAGGAAGAAGTCATTGGAGAATATATTTATACACTTCTGCCCAGTGAGGATTTTATTGATGTCTTTGAAAGCGGAGAAAGTATTTATGATAATAAATATTACTATGAAAAGTATCAAATGACAGTCATTCAGTCAACAATTAGTATTCCGGAACAAAATATAATTATTGTCATTATGAAAGACATTAGTGAGGAAGAAAGCTTTCGACTGAAAATGCACCAAATACGAAAAGAGAATGTTGAGATTACCCAAAAGGTTATTGAAAAGCAAATGCGTGTAGCCCAGGAAGTGGCAAGTCTTCTTGGAGAAACTACTGCAGAAACAAAGGTTGCACTAACAAAACTGAAGAAATCAATTATGGACGAGATGAGTGATTAAATATGAGCCTATACATAGATGTCAGCTCAGAAAGTATTAATAAATATCAGGAAGAGCTATGTGGTGATAAAGTTGAAATTATAAGAGACGAAGCTTCGGTCATTCTTGTATTGTCAGATGGTTTGGGAAGCGGTGTAAAGGCAAATATTCTGGCGACTTTAACTACAAAAATAATCGGAACGATCTTGGCAAACGGGCTTGAAATAGAGGAAGCCGTTGATACCATAGCCAATACTCTGCCCGTATGTAAAGAAAGAAATATTGCTTACTCTACCTTTACCATCCTGCAAATATCGGCTGCAGGCGAAGGTTATCTGGTGGAATTTGATAATCCTTCTGCCTTTCGATTTCGCAAGGGGGAGCCACTGCCAATAGAAACGAGCAGCAGGACAATCAGTGGAAAACTAATTCGAGAAGCTAGATTTAAAGTGGAGCAGGAAGATTTGTTTGTAGTGGTAAGTGACGGTGCCATTCATGCGGGAATCGGTCATTCTTTAAATCTTGGCTGGCAATGGGATAATATTAAGGAATATATACAGAAGACCTACAGCAGTGATATGTCTGCAAAGAGTATGACGAAGCTGTTATTATCTGCCTGTGATAACTTATATGGACACAAAGAAGGCGATGACACGACAGTTATTTCCGTAAAAGCAGTAAAAACAATGAATTTAAGTATTATGGTCGGACCACCGGTAGATCAGATACAGGATCAAAAGGTGGTACGAACATTTCTAAATAGCGAAGGGAAAAAAGTGGTTTGTGGTGGAACTACTTCTCAGATTGTAGCAAGAGAATTTAATACAGAAGTAAAAACCAGTTTTAATTATAGTAATCCGGCATTACCACCGATTGCTGAAATAGATGGGATTGACTTAACCACAGAGGGCGTTCTTACCTTACAAAAAGCACTTAGTTTAATCAAAGCCTGCGTCTCACCAGAAAGTACAATGCAGGATTATCTGAACCTTAACAAGAAGGATGGTGCTTCGAAATTAGCAAAGATACTTTTGGAGGAGTGTACTCAAATTAGTTTTTATGTAGGGCGCGCCATGAATCCCGCCCATCAAAATCCGGGGTTTCCTCTTAATTTAAGTTTGAAGTTAAAACTTGTTGAAGAAATTGCAGAATGTATACGTAGTACCGGTAAACAGGTAAGGATAGAATATAATTAATATGAAGACAATTACTTTAAAATTATACCGACCGAGTAAAGTGAAACAAGAGATCTTGGATGAGGCTATATTACATTACAATCAGGCATATTATCATTTATTAAATAGAGCACAACTTGATTTGGAGAGCATCAAGAAGAATTTTAGTAGCAAAAATGGTACTTTCCGAGGTGCTGCCATATCCAAATGGGTGGATAAGGATTTGAATAAGGAATTAAATCAGTATCAGATTCAGCCCTTTAAAGATTCCCTAAAGCTTGATTTTGGAATGACTTTAGCAGGTTATTTTAATTTAAATATATTTAATTCGAATGTTGCATTTCCAGCAAGTAATCATACAGAGAGTAATAGAAAACCTAGACCAATTTATTTTTGCAGATACGATAGTAAAAGAAATTATTGCTTGCTTTATGATCAGTTCAAAGACAGGTATTATGTAAAACTCTATCTTATGAATTATTCCCATGCCAGACTGGCTTCAGAGAGGACGGAGTCAAAGCTCCAATATATTCATAAGGATAATAAGTTATTAGAAAGAGGGAGAGAGAAGGAGACCTTTCTTATTTTGCCGCTCTCTTTTGGGAAATATCAAGAACAATTTTTAAAGCAGGCTAAATCAGAGCCTGATATCATAAAGACGGCTAAACTATTTAAAAAAGATAAGGAATATTATTTAGCCATTAGTATTGAGACAAAAGCAAAGGAACTTCTACCCATAGATACCTTCTTAGGGGTAAGCCGTGGATTAAAGAATAAATTAAATTATACTGTTGTGGATAGAGATGGACTTTGTCTGACAGCAGGTGCTGTGGTAGAACAGGATAGCCCTAATGAACTGCACTTAGCAGCAAATCATATTGTAAACATAGCAAAAAAATACAAAGCACAGGTGGTCTTGCAAAATTTATCACACGGTGGTGATTCTATCGTATGGAGTGAGGAAAACATGGTGTCTGCACCATCTTATCAATATGGATTATACCATAAGCTAAATGTTATCTTGGATTATAAACTTGTGGAACAGGGATTGCCAACACCCATTAAAGTAAGTTCTATAGACTTGTTTCATAGATGCCCGGAGTGCAGTATGAGTTCCAGACAAAACAGATTTTCAAAGGAAAGGTTCCTTTGTACCAAATGTGGTTTTACAATGGAGTTAGATGCGTTGGGGAGTCTTAACCTATCGAGAAAGCTTATTAATTATCAGAAATCAAAAATAAAGATTAAGGTATGCGAAACAGCAGAGGGTATTTTATTTACAAATAAACTGATTGGACTTCATTATTTTGCCTCGCATTCAGAATTTGTGCTGGAGGAGCTAAGAACAGAGCTGCTAAGAATAATAGAAGATATAAATGAGAATTCAATGCAGAATAAGCAGGTACTTCGCTTAAAACGAAGTATTCAATATAAACTGAAAGATAACAGAGAACTAATTGATAGCATAGAATTTATTTAACAAGTGTGTAATTGCTGCCACACCATTCTTTTATAAGAAATCTTACCGCGTAAGGCACCTTCCTGGGTGTGAAAGAGCAGCTATCTAATATGGGCTGTTACAATCCTCCACTCAGACTACAAGCTAAAATGGTTGTAGTCTGAGTGGAGGATTGTAACAGCCTTTTCAATTGTATGAATGTAACTTCACAGCAGAACCAAGCTCGAAAACCTGTGGTTTCCTCGCTGTTTGGCTCTCGCCAAACATGAATACTTAAAAAATTATCCTTAGAAAGCAAGCTTTCATGGCTAATTTTTTAAGTATTCTTTTTGGTTCTGAACTATGACAAAATAATTGCATATTGTTTCTAAAAGTAGTAAAATTATTGAAGGAATGTATATTTATTACATTTGTTGTGAGAGTGCAATGTAGTGAATTTCTATTCTGAAAAATAATTAAATAAGGGAGAGTTTTGTAATGAAACGAAGATTAATAGGGTTATTATTAACACTTATCCTGGTTTTGTCAGGCTGCAGCGGGAGACAGTCTGATAACACGGATAAAAGCAATGAGAATGCAGCAATAACCGATAAGCCAGTCATCCAAAATGAGGTAAGGAGTACTGAGGTTGAGGATATTCTTGCCAGGCTGACCTTGGATCAAAAAGCTGCGCAAATGGTTCAAGGAGCAGTGTACAATGTAACAGATGCTAGTATGAAGAAGTATGACTATGGCAGTATACTTTCTACCTATGGTGAAGATTCTATGAATGCATCGGAATGGAAGAACTTGATTCTTAATTTTCAGAAAGCTGCTATAAGTTCAGAGGCGGGTGTTCCATACATATACGGGAATGATGCGGTTCATGGGGTTAATACCTGTGAAGGTACGGTTATATTTCCACATAATATTGGCATTGGTGCTGCGAATAACAAGGAGCTAACTTATCAGATGGGGGTAGCTGTAGCAAATGAAGCAAAGTTAACAGGCATGCTGTGGAACTTTGCTCCGTGCATAGCAGCAGCTCAGGATCCAAGGTGGGGACGTACCTATGAAAGCTATTCCTCGGAGCTGGATATCATTACGGAGCTGGGTACTTCGTTTTCTAAAGGTTTAATTGATGGTGGCATCCTTCCGTGCGCGAAACATTTCTTTGCAGATGGTAATGTTTTATATGGAACTGGTGAGAACTTGGACGGGGTAAACAGGTTAATTGATCGTGGTGATGCTCAGCTGTCAGAGGAAGAAATCAAGGAGTTATTAAAGGTATACCAGGCTACAATTGATGCTGGTGTTAAGACTATTATGATCAGTCACAGTAGTTTAAATGGTATTAAAATGCACGCAAACGAGAAATATATATCGTTGTTAAAAAATGATATGGGATTTGAGGGCTTTATCGTAAGTGATTGGGACTCAATTCATAATATACCCGGTGATAACTTGAAGGATCAGACAATAACTGCAATAAATGCAGGAATTGATATGCTGATGGAAGCTGATAATTATGAGAATTGCCGAAAGTATATCGTTGAAGCAGTAGACGAAGGAACCATTTCCATAGACCGTGTAGATGATGCGGTTCGTCGAATTCTTACGGTCAAGAAAGAGATGGGAATTCTAGATGATCCGATGATGGAGAAGATAACCACGGAGGTTAGTAGCGTAGGTTCACAGGAATATCGGGATTTAGCAAGAACGTTGGTAGAGGAAAGTCTCGTATTGTTAAAGAATGATAAACAGATACTGCCTATTAAGAAAGGTACGAAAATATTTGTAATAGGGCCTGCGTTAAATGACGTTGGAGTACAGTGTGGAGGTTGGACAACTACCTGGAACGGCAGGACAGACGCAGAATACAATAATAAAAAATGTATACCGGAAGGAAAAACAATACTTGATGGTCTCAATGAGCTTGCTGCTGAATATGAACTGACAATTATCACTGACCCAGAGAAAGCAGCAGATGCTGATATAACCTTGCTCTGTCTGGGAGAAAAAACATATGCCGAATGGAATGGTGACAGTGACAATATCAATATTACCGGAGAGCTTGGCCTTAGTGGTAATGCCAGGGCAATTGACTTGGTACAAGATCTTGGACATCCCATTGTAGCTTGTATCATTGCAGGAAGGAATGTAATTATCAGTGATTATATGGACCAGTGGGATGGTATTGTTATGTGCTACCTGCCTGGAAGCGAAGGGGATGGTGTAGCTAACGTACTGACCGGAAAGAGTAGCTTTAAAGGAACCTTGCCAATGCCATATTACTCAAAGGTTGAAGATATTGGAACAGATAATGTAATGTTTTCAGTGGGATATGGATTAAAATATTAGTAGTCGAAAAAAGCAATCTTTGCATTTATGCACAGGTTGCTTTTTCAATTTATGACATGTGAAATGACTTGTCGCTTCATCTTTGAGCTTTTGTAGCTTACAAACAAAAGAATTGACAAAAAAGTACTAATTGTAGTAAATTTAAAGGTTAATCGATTAATAATATTTAAAGAAATTATTTATCTTTACTAAATCAAACGATTAAAAAAGCACCAAAATATAGCTAATACACAAAATTCCTATTGACAAAACATCATAGACATAGTACGTTTAAAATGGTTAACCGATTAAATTATAACGTAAAAGTGTTTTAAGAATCTATTAATAAAAGGAGATAGGTATGGAGAAGATTATTTTCAAAAAGAAGAGCATAGCCTCATTCTTGGTATTGGTTCTGGTTTTAACTCAAATGTTAACTTTTACACCTACCACATTTGCAGCAGCTACAACTTATGAGGCAGAATCAGCTACACTTTCAGGGGGATGTGTAAAACAAACTGACCACACTGGATATACGGGAACTGGGTTTGTAGGTGGCTATACGGATGGCAATAAAGGGAATGCGGCCACCCAATTTACAGTAAACGCAGCAGCTGCTGGAAATTACAATGTGACTTTAAGATATGCCAATGGAAATGGAAGTACTAAAACACTAAGTCTATATGTAAATAACACAAAAATCAAACAGATATCTTTAAATGCAACCGCTAACTGGGATTCATGGGGAACACAGACGGAAACAGTTGCACTTAATCAAGGAAGTAATACCATCAGATACAAATTTGACTCTGCAGATTCAGGAAATGTTAATGTGGATAATATCTCTGTAGATACTACCACAGGCAGCGGATCACCTGATCTTATTGTAACTGACATTACCTGGTCACCTGTCAGCCCGACAGCAGGAAGTGAAGTAGTATTCAGTGCGGTTGTAAAAAATCAAGGCACTGCAGCTACTCCTGCAGGTATAAAACACGGCTTAAATCTTTTGGTGGACGGTGTCCAGGTGAATTGGTGTGACACCTATGCAACATCAATTGCAGCTGGTGCATCAGTTACACTTACTGCCAACAGTGGACCTTCTGGTAAGAATTCCTGGACTGCTACAAGCGGGTCACATACTGTGCAGGCTGTAATTGATGATACCTTCCTTATTACCGAATCCAATGAAAATAATAATACCTATAACGAATCGATATCGATAGGCAGCAGTACTGGAACACCAGACCTTATCGTTACAGACATCACTTATTCACCAGCTTCTCCTTCCGATGGAAACGAAGTTACCTTAAGTGCAGTAGTAAAGAATCAAGGAACTGGAGCAAGTCCAGCAGGAACCATCTGTGGTGTGCTATTTACTGTGGACGGAACATCAGTTAATTGGAGCGATAATTATACAGCATCAATACCTGCAGGCGCATCGGTTACTGTAACAGCAACTGGTGGGCCAAACAGTAAAGCATCTTGGAAGGCAACCGGTGGAGCACATACCATTGCTGCACAGGTCGATGATGTTAATAGAATTAGTGAGTCCAATGAATCAAATAACACTTATAGCGAAGCTTTAACAGTAGGAGGGGGAGCTACAACACCTGATTTGGTTGTAACCGATATTTCTTATACACCTGCAACTCCACAGACAGGTAATGAAGTGACCTTTAAAGCAGTGGTTAAAAATCAAGGTACTGGTGCGACTCCAGGAGGAACCACCTGCGGTGTGCTTTTCTCCGTAAATGGTACAGCAGTTAACTGGAGTGACAATTATACCTCTTCAATACCGGCAGGTGGTTCTGTCACCTTGACTGCAACTGGTGGAGCAAATGGAAAAGCAAGTTGGACGTCAACCACAGGTACGCATACCTTAACTGCGTTTGTAGATGATATCAATAGAATTACAGAATCCAATGAGAACAATAATACCTATAGCGAATCTGTAACGATTAATCCAGCACCTAACCCTGATCTTATCGTAACTGATATCTCCTGGTCTCCAGCAACTCCTTCCGCTGGAAATGCAGTAACCTTTAGTGCGGTGGTTAAAAACCAGGGTACAGTTGCAACACCTTCCGGTACGGCTTGTAATGTATCCTTCTATGTGGATGGTACTAAGGTTAGTTCCGTGATAAACTATACGACTTCCATAGCAGTTGGTGCCACAGTTACACTTACACAGAACAGTGGTTCCTGGGCAGCAACAAATGGTATTCATACAATAGGGGCTGAAGTTGACGAGACTAATCTAATTACAGAAATAAGTGAGAGCAACAACTCCTATAACGAGAGTATGACGATAGGTACAATTCAGACCTATGGAGCAACAGTACCCTATGATACTTATGAGGCTGAAAATCTTACGATTAGCGGTGGAAGCGTAACTGGACCAAGTACTACCTGGTGTGTTGCTGAATCTGAAGCTTCTGGAAGAAAAGCAGTAAAACTTATGCAAGGACAATCAGTAGAACTGACACTTAATAATCCTGCACAGGGTATCGTTGTTCGATATTCCATGCCGGATAGTGCGACTGGAGCAGATATTTACCAGAACTTAAGTGTATACGTTAACTCTACTCATAATACCGATATTTCATTAACTAATCGCTACTCTCATCAATACGGACAATATGGTTCTGATGGTGGTGAAATGCAATGGTCTAATACACCTGGCACTAATCATCATAGATATTTTGATGAAAGTCGTATACTTTTAGGTCAGCAGTATGCAGCCGGAACTAAAATTAAACTTCAGTGGGATGCCAATGACTATAATCCAAATGGATCTGCCTATGTGCTTATCGACCTTATCGAAACAGAAGCAGTACCAGCTGCGCTGACCAAACCCTCTGATTATGTATCCATAACAAATTATGGGGCAGTTGCAAACGACGGGGTTGATGATACAGTAGCTATGACTTCTGCAATTGCAGCAGTCAATGGAACCACCGTTAAGGGAGTATGGATACCCGAAGGTACCTTTGATTTTAAAACAGGAACAAGAGGTACCACAAAAATCAGACTGGCAAGCGGAGTTTCTATTAAAGGTGCCGGAATGTGGAGATCAACGCTGCAAGGCGCTTATGCTGGTATCTATTTAGTAGGTGGAAATGTCACACTTTCGAACTTTACGATTAAAGCAGAAGAAACTTATCGATCCAATGCAACAGGTATTGCTGGTATCGAAGGAAATGCATTAAATTCTACCATTACAAATCTCTGGATTCAACATACCAAGGTAGGTCTCTGGTTGAATGAGGGAACAGCAAATGCTCTGATTTCTGGATGTAGAATAAGAGATACCTGGGCAGACGGTATTAACCTGAATGGAGGAGCGAAAAACACAATTGTTGAACAGTGTAATTTCCGTAATAACGGTGATGATGGTATGGCAATGTGGTCAAAATCTTTAAATGGTGGAACTGGAACAGTGGAAAGCTGTACCTTTAGATACAATACAATCCAGATTCCAAACCTTGCAAATGGAATAGGAATCTATGGTGGTAAAAACAATACAGTAAGTAATAATCTGATTATGGATGTGGTAGATAATGGATCTGGTATTCAGTTTGGAACAAATCATAGCCCAACAGCTTTTACCGGAACACTAACAGTAAGTAATAATCGTCTCGTACGTTGCGGTTCCTATCATCATGACTATGGTTACCAAATTGGAGCTATTTGGGGATACTGGGTTAATAATAACGGATTAGCAAATGGACTTACTGTAAATGTGACTACTAATTTGATTGAAAACAGTACTTATTCTGGTGTGTTCATTGAAGAACCAAGTTCCAGTGCTGTAGTTAATTATACGTCAAATACCATTAACAATTCAGGGACATATGGAGTTTACATAAGGGGTTCAGCAAATGGTTCAGCTGCCTTTAACACCAACACAGTAAATGTTGCACCTTCAGGAAAGTTCAAGAATGATTCGGCAAGTTTCACAGTAACAGGAACAGGTAACAACTGGTAAAACATAATTTAATTAAATTAGATAGGGTCAAATGCAGGTAGATACTTCTGCATTTGACCCTGTTTTAATTAATAGGATAAGGTTAATATGCAGAGAATAAGAATAAGCCTTGTTTGCTATAACAACTTTATATCGATGAGACATAACATAATAATATACGACAAATAGATTGACATAAGAAAGACTTTCAATTATATCTAGAATATGATGCTATTCAGAACCAAATAGAATAGGCGAGAGCCAAACAGTGAGGAAATCGGTGGCTTTTTGAGCTGGTTCTGAATGGATATAACTGTGAATCTGTATTAATTAGAATGAAAGGAACACTATGAATATAGATAAATTTAATCATTTTAGAGATAAATTAAGTTTCCAAGAAGGGTTGTATGTGAACGAAGAATATTTTAATTCAGTGGTATTACTGCTTATGATACCGATAGATGGAGAATATCATTTTATCTTTCAAAAAAGAAATAAAAACATTAGGCAAGGTGGTGAGATCTGCTGCCCAGGGGGGAGAATAGACCCGGAAGATACGTCGTTTGAGCAAGCTGTTTTGCGTGAGACGAAAGAGGAGATGGGGATTCCCGGAGAGCGTATTGAGATAATTGGTAGATTGAATAAGGTTCTTACACCTAGTGGGTTATCGGTAGATGCCTTTGTTGGTATTACAGATGTCGAACTTAAAGATATTACGGTTAATCCTGAAGAAGTGGAGTTGTTCTTTACCGTGCCACTTTCATATTTCCTAGAAAAAGAACCAGAAAAGTATAGCGCACAGGTTTCCATTAGTCCTAGTTATATCGACCACGAAACAGGGAAGGAGATTATATTATTCCCGGCAGAACAACTTGGGATTCCCGAAAAATATTCAAAGCCTTGGGGAGAGTTTCGATATGGCATCTATGTATATCCTACAGAGCATGGCCCTATTTGGGGAATAACCGCCAAAATTGTACTTGATTTTATAAATCAAATAAGAAGATATATGAAGGAATAATGCTAGCTTTATCATTTTGGTGTAAAAAGTTCCTTTCGATAGAATTAAAAAGGGGAGCATACGCTCCCCAGAGAGATTATATTCCTTTAACATTACCAGAGGAAGGTCTTTTATTTGATGGTGTTGTCTTCTTTTCATCACATTTTGGACAGTTTTTAAAATCCACATCATTATTTGAATTATTGTTTTTTGTATTAGTATCTTTTGAAGGTGTTGCGTTACTATTATTTAATTTACTCATTGAATACTCCTTTCCAATCTATTTTACTTAGTATTTGTTATTGAAAGTAAAATATACTGGGGGAGTTTTTTGCATTATTGGTTTTGAATGCAATATATTCATCTGGACTTGCCTTACCATATTGAGATTGCCTAAAAAGAAGGCAATCAATAATTAATAAATTATAGGATTGAATAATATATTAATGTAGTTGATGATAATACCCTAAAAATTTTAATTATTTGAACTTGCTAAAATTGTAGTAAATTAGAAAATAATGTTTGAATATAAAGATTATTCCAAAACTTACTGATAAAATATCTAAAATTTTTTTATTTTAAAAAATATAATTAAATTGAATGCAATTAAATTACTTAAAACTATTGAAACTGAAATAAAAAGATATTATAATAAAAACGAGCATAATATTGCTTAAATGGACATAAAATACAAATATTTGTATTGAAAATACTAGTATAGGAGGGATTATATTGTACAATTTATTAATCGGCGGAGCAGCCGGTCAGGGTATCGAAACGTCTGTAGCAGTTTTACAGAAGTTTATTAAGAATTCGGGTTATCATATCTTCACTGTTAGAGATTTCATGTCACGTGTACGTGGAGGTCACAATTTTTCACTTCTTCGATTTGGTGTCGACCCTATTTATTCACATAGCGAAATTCTTGATGGCATCATTGCTTTTGATGAGGCAACTATCCAATTACATAGCGATAAGCTTAAGAGTGATGGATTTATTTTATGCGACAGTCAAATTAAATCAGATGATTCAAGAGTTATATCCTTAGATATGCAAGCACTTGGAAAACAGTTAGGTAATACCAGGGCGACAGGAAGTATTGCAACTGGTGTAATCCTAAAATTATTTGGACTTGAGATAACAAATGCAGAGAAGGTTATCAGCGATTACATAAAAGGGCAGTATCTAGAGTTAAATGTAAAGGCATTGGAGGAAGGCTATAATTTGGTGGAAACGCGGTTTACGTTACCCAAAGTAGACCAAAGCCAACGTATTATCCTTAATGGTAATGAAGCTTTAAGCTTTGGAGCACTTGCTGCAGGACTTAAATTTTACTGTGCATATCCGATGTCCCCGTCAACTACTATCTTAGAATATCTTGCAGCAGCAGCTGATGATGCCGGGATTGTTGTGGAACAAGCAGAGGATGAGATAGCTGCAATTAATATGGCAATTGGAGCATCTTTTGCAGGAGCTCCTTCTATGACAGGTACCTCTGGCGGAGGGTTCTGCTTAATGGTAGAAGCATTGGGATTATCGGGGATTGCTGAAATTCCTTTGGTGGTTGCCAATGTTCAAAGACCTGGGCCAGCTACTGGGTTGCCTACAAGAACCGAACAAAGTGATCTTAAGTTCGTCATCTCGGCTTCACAGGGAGAGTTCCCAAGAATGGTAATCGCTATTCGAAATCATACAGATGCTTTTTATCAAACAGCGAGAGCACTCTATCTGGCAGATAAATATCAGATTCCAGTTATTATCCTAAGTGATCAATATTTATCAGATTCCTATGCATCGGTAGAACCCTTTAATCTTAAAGCAGCAGAGTATAATATAGAAGAAACAGTGGTATTGTCAGAAGAAAATTATCTTCGATATCGCTTTACTGCAGATGGTATTTCCCCTAGATTAATCCCTGGAAAGAGCAAACATCTGGTAGCTGCCGATAGTGATGAGCATGATGAACGAGGCTGGATAATAGAAGAGGCAGATGCCCGTATTAATATGATGGATAAACGACTGAAGAAGTTGGATAAATTAAAGGAAGAATTATTGGAACCTGATTTTATTGGTGAAGAGTCCTTTGATACTTTATTTGTAGGTTGGGGTTCTACCTACGGTCCTATTTCTGAAGCAGTCCATAACCTAAATAAAAATGAACCAGGAAAATATGCAGCACTAATTTTTGGAGATGTATATCCTCTGCCACAGAAACTTTTAAAGGAAAAAGCAGAGACAGCTAAAACTATTATTAATATTGAACAGAATGCAACAGGCCAACTTGGAGATTTAATAAGAGAGCAGGCAGGTATTGTTTGTGACTATAGTATATTAAAATATGATGGCCGACAAATTTCTAGCGATGAAATTGCTGATCGTATCAGGAAGGAGGCTATGTAATGGAAGGAACTAAATTTCAAACTTATGAAACTGCCTGGTGTCCCGGCTGTGGAAATTTTAATATTTTGGACTGTTTAAAAACAGCACTTGAGGAACTAGGAAAAGAACCTCACGATGTATTAATGGTAGGAGGAATTGGTCAAGCGGCTAAACTTCCGCAATATATTAGCGCGAATACCTACTGTGGACTTCATGGAAGGTCACTTCCAGCCGCAGTTGCTGCTAAGATTGCCAATGAAAAGTTGACAGTAATTGTTGATACCGGTGATGGAGATTCCTATGGTGAGGGTGGTAATCATTTTCTGCACAACATAAGAAGAAATGTGAATATTACTCACTTTGTACATGACAATCAAATCTATGGACTAACGAAGGGGCAGGCATCCCCAACCACCATGGAAGGTATGGTAACGCCGGCACAGGTTCATGGTAGTATGAATACACCGCTAAATCCAATCTTGGTTGCAATTGCAGGTGGCGCAGGATTTGTAGCACGAGCCTTCAGTGGACGCAAAGAACATCTGGTATCCATAATGAAGCAAGCCATTGAGTTCAATGGGTATGCTATCGTTGATATTTTACAACCCTGTGTAAGCTTTAATAAGTTAAACACGTTCGCCTTTTACAACCAAAGAGTATATGAACTTGATGAAACCTACGATCCCACCAATAAGCTTGCAGCTTTAGAAAAATCTATGGAATTTGATTATAAAATACCGATTGGGGTAATATATAAAGAGGAAAAGGATTCCTTCCATGATAAAAATTTCATATTGAAAGATGGGATTCCTTTGATAGATAGAAAGAAAGACCCTGCAGCTCTGGAAAAGTTGTTAAAAGATTTTAATTAGGAAGCAAGAAAGGTATGGTTCGTAAGATGGCTGTTAAAAACGCAATGACTTCAGATTTTTTACATTCTGCTTATGGTGGAGAGAGTATGGCGCACATGAGATATCTACATTGGGGAAAGATTGCTGAGAAAGAGGGTTTTCCCAATATAGGAAAACTATTTGTCGCAATCGCTTATGCTGAAAGTGTGCATGCTTACAATCATTTTAAAGAGATTGGAAGTGAACTGGCGGATGCTACTGTAACTTCAGGAGCTGTTTTTGGCAATGGAAAAACAGTGGATAATCTTCAAGGTGGTATTAATGGTGAGCTACATGAGGTTGACCAAATGTATCCGGTTTATCTAAATGCTGCGCAATTTCAAGAAGAACCTGGCGCAGAAAGATCCTTCCATTTTGCTTTGGAAGCAGAAAAGCTTCATGCTGAATTATTTGCTCAGGCTCAAGCTGCTGCAAAAGAAGGTAAAGATTTTGAGTTCGATTCCGTTTTTATCTGCCCAGTATGCGGGCACACGATACTTGATGAAGCTCCCGATAAATGTCCAGTTTGCGGGGCAAAAAAAGAACTATATAAAGAATTTAATTAAGTTTTATATGAATTTGATTTAAAAAACTAAAATAAATAAAGTTATCTTATATATTAGAAGAGCAAGAGGATAGTAAACCTCTTGCTTTTCTTTGTTTCCAACAGGTGAAATGAATTGGAGTTTCCTCGTGTTATAAAAATCTAGTTCATTAGTACACTATTTCCTGTGGTTATTTTATGAAGATTTAGATGATTTAGCCACTTATTCCTTGGTAAATTCTCAATAGATATTTATTTAACAAACTCATAGGCAATATAGTTAAAAAACATTTAAAAAAATTGACACATTCATGCAGTTTGCATGGGGTTATTGCAAAATTTTTGAAAAAAAGATGTCAAAAACAACTAAAATATTTAAAAAACAGTAGATATATTATCAATAATGTTATATAATAAGGTGATTTGATTAATTTTATTACAGGAGGAGTAATGTAATGTTCAATCTTACAAATGCGACTACGTTTGAAATAGTCGCGATATGGTGTGTTCTATTAATAGCCTTTTTGGGTTTAGGCTACGCACTTTTGCTACGTAAGCAGATCATGAAGTATGACAAAGGTACTGCGAAGATGCAGGAAGTATGGGGTGCCATTAAACTTGGTGCTGATGCGTATCTTAAGAGACAGTTAAGAACAATAGTTCCGCTTATTGTTGTTCTGACCTTTGTTTTATTCTTATCGGTTTATGTAGTTCCGCCATCAGAAGAGGCGATGAGCCGCTTTGCAGGCAAGTCAGAAGATACTGTTAAAATTATTATCGGTATTGGACGAGCTATCGCTTTTGTTATGGGAGCTGTTTTTTCCTTAATGGTTGGACAGTTTGGTATGAGAATGGCTGTAGAGGGCAACGTTCGTGTTGCATCTGCATCAACAAGAAGCTTTGCGGAAGCCCTTAAGATTGCATATAGAACTGGTACCATAACAGGTATGCTGACCGACGGACTTGGACTTTTAGGCGGAACCTTAATCTTTATCGTATTTGGTGTTGCTGCACCAGATGCATTACTTGGATTTGGTTTCGGTGGTACACTTCTTGCGCTCTTCATGAGAGTTGGTGGTGGTATCTATACGAAGGCTGCAGACGTAGGAGCAGATCTTGTTGGTAAGGTTGAAGCAGGACTCCCGGAGGATGATGAGAGAAATGCCGCAGTTATAGCCGACCTTGTTGGTGATAACGTTGGTGATTGTGCTGGTATGGCAGCAGACATCTTTGAATCCTATGAAGTAACAATTGTATCCGGACTTATTCTTGGTTTGGCATTAATGCATATTAATAATGGTGATTTGAAGTGGATTGTATTCCCGCTCTTAGTAAGAGGTATCGGTGTACTTTCCTCCATGATTGGTACATATTTAGTTAAAGGTTCAAAAAGTGGAAAGAACAACAATGCAATGGCAGCTATTAATAAAGGATTTTATGTATCAGCGGCTATAAGCCTTGGTTCCTTTGCTTTACTTGCGCATTTCTATATGCATGAGTGGAGAGCGTTCTTATCCGTAGGTGTAGGTATTATATTAGCTATAGTACTTGATGAGATTACAAAATATTTTACTGATACACATTATAGACCGGTTAAGGATATTGCTGCTGCTTCCAAAACTGGCTCTGCAACCTTATTACTTAGAGGTATTGCGGAAGGTTTTGAAAGTTCTGTATGGCAGACACTTGTTATTGCGGCAACTATTTTCTCCTCTATACTCATCTATGATGGTATGGGCATCACCTATGTTCTATATGGTGTAGCTATGACGGGTATCGGTATGCTTACCTTAACAGGTAACAACGTAGCAATGGACTCCTTTGGACCTATTGCAGATAATGCAAATGGTGTTGGTGAGCTTGCTGGCTTGGACAAAGAGGCAAGAAAAGTTATGGATCACCTGGATGCAACTGGTAACACAACAAAAGCTATCACAAAAGGTGTAGCGATTGGTTCCGCAGTTATTGCAGCTGTATCCCTATTTGGATCTTTCCTTACAGATATAACAAAGATTCAGGATCAGATGAACATTAATGAAGCATTGACCATAGCAGCTACAGGTATTCGTGTATCAGAACCAAACGTGTTCATAGGCGTATTAATTGGCGCATGTATTCCATGGCTATTCTCTTCCTTGGTTATCAATGCAGTTACTCGTGCAGCTGGTAAGATTGTAGAAGAAGTTAGAAGACAGTTTAAGATTCCTGGAGTTCTTGAGCGTAAAGTGAAACCAGATTATCAAAAGGCAGTTGATATCTGTACAGTTGCTGCACAGAAAGAATTAGTTGGACTTGCTTTGATTGGTATCTTAAGTCCACTCTTAGTTGGTATTGCTCTTGGCGTAGAGTCCTTAGGTGGATTCCTTGCAGGTGTTATCGTATCAGGACAGCTTCTTGCAGTATTTATGTCTAATACTGGTGGTTCCTGGGATAATGCAAAGAAAACAATTGAAGATGGCTTGTATGGCGGTAAAGGTTCCGAGTGTCATAAGGCAGCAGTTGTAGGTGATACCGTAGGTGATCCACTTAAGGATACAGCAGGTCCAGCACTCAACCCTATGATTAAGGTAATGAATCTTGTATCCTTACTTGCTGCTCCTGTGCTTGTTCAATACGATCTTTCCAACCTTGGTATGATTGTTGCATTGGTAATCAGTGCAGTAGTTGTAGTCGTATCTGTATTGTATTCTAAAAACGGTGGATTTGGTTTCTTAAAAGGAAAAGCAAAATAGGTGTAATAATACTTTTTAATAAATAAAAATAATTAAGAAAAAGGATATATTGTAAGTTGGCTTACAATATGTCCTTTTCTGCATGGAAATACAGAACATACAGTTTTTCTTTTTTATTTATTGTAAACTGTTTTCAATTCTATTATTATGGTTCTATTACCAGCATAGGCTGCTTGAACTTATTGACAACATAAGGAGGTTATATATGTCACAAATAACCAAGCGGGCATTGGAAGAATCCCTGAAGAGAATGCTACTAAAAAAGCCCCTTAATAAAATTACAATCACTGATATTACTGAGGATTGTGGAATTAATCGAATGACCTTTTATTATCATTTTAAAGACATCTATGATTTGGTAGAGTGGTCCTGCGTTGAGGATGCTGCAAAGGCACTTGATGGACATAAGACATACGATACCTGGCAGCAGGGTTTTTTGCAAATTTTTCAGGCAGTTCTGGATAATAAACCATTTATTTTAAATGTATATCATTCTGTAAGCCGGGAGCAGGTGGAAGTGTACTTGTATACCCTCACCTATAATTTGCTCATAGGTGTGGTGGAAGAAATAGCTCTAGATATGGAGGTTCGGGAATTAGATAAAAAGTTTATTGCTGATTTTTATAAGTACGCCTTCGTAGGTCTTATGCTCGATTGGATAAAAAATGATATGAAAGAGAAGCCAGAGCAAATCATAGATCGGCTAAGTATGCTGATTGATGGAGAAATTAAAAGAGCATTAAATAAGTACCGTTTTGACAGACAGAGCAGATAATAACTAAACAATATAGCCGTTATGATAAGACATTTATCATAACGGCTATATTGTTTATAGGAATTAATCCAGAAACGAATAAAATGAAAGCATAAACAAAAACAAATCTATGGAGGTATTATTATGTATTATTCCAGTGGTAATTATGAAGCATTTGTACGCCCTGAAAAACCGGAAGGTGTTGAGCGTAAGTCCGCTTATATTATTGGTTCTGGTCTTGCTGCACTTTCAGCAGCCTGCTTTCTGGTTCGTGATGGACAGATGGAAGGAAAAAGAATTCACATTCTGGAGAAAGATCCAATTCCAGGGGGTGCCTGTGATGGCTATCAGTACGAGAACCTTGGTTATGTAATACGTGGCGGACGTGAAATGGATAATCATTTTGAATGTATGTGGGATTTATTTCATTCCATTCCATCAATTGAAACCGAAGGAGTCAGTGTACTGGATGAATATTATTGGCTTAATAAACGTGATCCAAACTATTCCTTAATGAGGGCAACAATTAATCGCGGTGAAGATGCTCATACGGACGGAAAGTTTGACTTATCAGAAAAAGGTTCCATGGAGATTATGAAGTTGTTCTTTACACCGGAGGAAGAGCTATACGATAAACGAATTACGGATGTATTTGATGACGAGGTACTAAATTCAAATTTCTGGTTATACTGGAGGACCATGTTTGCTTTTGAAAACTGGCATAGTGCATTGGAAATGAAGTTATATATTAAACGTTTCATACATCATATCGGAGGATTGCCTGATTTT
>JAFACO010000066.1 GCA_023425485.1 Bacillota bacterium | reverse complement strand
ATCTATCTCTTTTGGCACATATTTACCACTTGCAACAAGGCAGAAACCCGCTGGTATGTCATCAACCATAATTAAATATGGAAATAGCATATCGGGGTGGTCAAACCAAATTTGCTGTATGTCATATTGTTCACTAAGAGTTTTTATTGGTTCATCCTCAAATATTCCAAACTCATTCGGAAGTACACCATGTAATTCTGCTAAGTCATGTAAGTATAACGGGTATAAATTCTTAATTATAAAACCATTTGTATTATCTGCTAACTTTATTTGAATCTTCATTTTGAATTGCTCCTTTAATTTTAATATCGCTCTATCGCGAGAATTAAATGCAATTCTTCAATGTTCGATTATTCTATTTATGATAACGCCCCATACCTTCAAATAACAAAACTAAAGAATTGCATGGAGCTTACGACTAAACCTTTTCACCAAAAATAATCTAGTATACATTGATATTTTCCTTTCTTATTATTATTCATATATAATTCTTATTTTACTATATCGTTCCATCCTCGACAACTTATAAAAAAATCTACAAACACTTTATCCATCAAGAAGTTATAATTTAGCTTATCAGCTCTAATTTATATTAATGGTTCTTTTTTGGGTAAACGAACTAGTACACAATCATCTTCATATCTTACACCAGTATCATAAAAGCCAAATGACTCATACAATTTAATAGCACTTGAATTTTGCATTTTTACTTCAAGTGATATGGGTAATATCTTGCCGTCAGGGTATTCTTTTACTTTCTCTAGAGCAATTTCAAATGCTTTTCTACCAATTCCCTTATGCTGGTAGTTATGATCAATAAAAAATCCCATTAATCTATAAGCATATTGATATTGTCTAAGTTCTTTTGGCTCCTGTTCGGTTACTACACTTCTACCTATAAGAATTATCCCTACTGGCTCCTGCTTATAATAAATAACACTGCATTCACCTGGACATTCTTCATTGATTCCAGCATATGCAATTGCAATTGTTGTAGCTACGTCCTCAACATATTTCTTTTGGTGTTCCTCAGGTCTTAACTGTAACACATTATAAACATTCTCAAAGGTTACTTTTTTTAGTTGAACCATTTTGCTACCTCATTTATGTAACTTATTGTTGTAAAACATATAATTTAATAACTTAATTTACATTGTACATGAAATATTCTCCCATCTCAACATATAAAAGCAAAAAATCCTTACTACCCTTTTTTAGATAGTAAAGATTTCTGCAATCCAATATTGGATTGAATGTAATGTTTTTTGTCTATATAACGACCTGTAATAATTTGTATATTCTCTATTATTTATTCTTTTCTCCTTCTGGGAAAATTATTTTATAAATTGGGAAATAGATAAACATTTGAACTCCACCATTAATAACTGTGATTAAAATATTATAAAGGGCTGGCTCACCAATATATTTTTTTAACAGCGGTTGATAAAAAGTCTGTAAGCCGCTGCATACCATAAATATAAGAATAAACGCTATGACATACCACATTATTTGATAACTGATTTTTCCCTTACTCTTAAAGGTTACATTTCTCTGCAACGGGAAATTAACACATTGCGCTACGAACAAAGTAGCTCCATAACCTGCGAAATATGCCATACCGCCATCTGCTATGGGATAATTAAATATATATTTTCCTGATTGAAAGATAGGAATTAAATAACAATCATATTCTTCCCAATTAGTAACTGCTGCAATAAATGATGGCATAAAGGTTAACATTAAGTATTGCAACAGTGTTACTAACAATGAAATCAAATAGAATTTAACAAATTGTATAATTAACTTAGTAAGTTTAGGATGCTTATCAGCGTAACTTTGCCACCAACTTACAATAAAAGCTTTGATATTTGACATAATATTTATTTCTCTCTTCGTATTTATTTCCTTGTTTTAGTTGCTGCACCTGAAAATTCTCAACTCACAACCTTCACCGATGTAGCCGCTGTGTATTTACCATCAGTTGCAGTAAGTATAACTTGCTTATCTGTTGCCTTTATGATAGCAAGAGCTTCACCGAAATAAGTATCTGTATGATCATTTAAATAACCTGCTAAATTAAAGGGACATGCATTTCCAAGTGCTAAAAGTTCTCCTCCTTGTACTTTAACTTTAATATCACCTCGCTCTAACGGTTTCGTAATTTCATTACAATCTGTATATTTCAAGCGAATGTATACCAAGCCTCCTGCTTCTACCATATCTTTCTCTGGAATAGCTCTTAGAACGGTTTCATCCTCTGCTGTGATAAGCTCATTTTTATTGATTTCAATATTGTTCGCATCATAGGCAACTACTGATATGCTTCCTGACCTATATTTTGTTTTAAAGAGAGCTCGACAATTTTTTATCTTCTTTTTACCTATTTTTCTGTTATTAATAAATAGTTCAACCGCATAACTGTCAGAATATATCTCCACAATTGCGGGTTGACCATCAAACCCATTCCACGACCAGCTTTCCATTGCATTTGTCATCTTCCAAGCAGAGGGTGAATGCTTATCTTTTGTATGATTTACTGGTCGGACAGCAATTACTGGCTTACTCATAAGTCCAAAGGAGGTCTTTGTATAAGCTGCTTCTCCCAAGGGTTTCCCGGTTAAATCAATTCTTCCAGAACCGGCAGAAATCCAGCCCAACCCGTTGTTCCTTTCAGGTGCATAATCTTCGTATTCCCAGGAACCAATTCCAACCTCACCCAGATAATCCATTCCTGCCCATACAAAGTCCCCTACTAACCTAGGTTCCTTCTTTGCTAACTTATAAAATGCTGCAGCATCCTTACAAAAGGTTTCACTGCCAAGAATTAAACGGTCGGGGTATTTTTTTAAGTCCCGTTTATATCTAAAAATCCCATAATTATAGCCAGCAATATCCATGCTCGCAAATGCATCCTTTGTCTTCCAATCGCAAGGAGGCAAAGTTGCACCTATTTTCATAACATTATCTCCAAGTAAACCTGCAAGGTTATTAAAGAATTCACTTCCGACTGCTTTTTTCTTATTTGCCTTACCCTTTGCAGCCCTTTTTTCTGCCTTAACTACTTCTTTCATAGCCTTTTTATCGCTATACACGCCAAAGCCTATAGAACTAAGGAAATTAAAGAATATGTTGATACCGCACGTTACTGGACGAGTATCATCCAAACCGTGTAAAAACTCTGTCATGTTCCGAGTGAGTTCAATACCTCGTTCCTGAGCAGTCTCGGATACTTCATTTCCTGTTGAATACATGATAACGCAGGGATGATTATAGTCTTTTTCTACCATATCCTTAAGATCCTGCTGCCACCACTCTGAAAAATGATCCACGTAATCATATTCCGTCTTATGTATGTACCAGCAATCAACGAACTCGTCCATCATCAGCATTCCCTGCTTATCGCAAGCATCCAACAATGCTTTCGAACAAGGATTATGTGCGGATCGAACTGCATTATATCCATTTTCCTTTAAAATTCGTATTCTTCTCTCTTCAGCGTCAGCATAGGTTGCTGCACCAAGTAGTCCATTGTCGTGATGAATACAAGCACCACGAATAATTACACGTTCTTCGTTTATCTTAATCCCTTCATTTCCCCAGGACAAAGTACGAATACCAAAGGTTTCCTTAGTTTCGTCTGATCCAAAAACAACTTTGCAAGTATATAGATGAGGATTTTCACAGCTCCAAAGCTTGGCGTTTTTTATAGGGGTTTTAAACGTTACTGATCCATTCGAAATACCTTCTACCACAGCAACTTCCTTATCGCCCTCCATAATAATGGCAGTTACACCACCTATACCTTCCGTAGCAATCGATATTTCTATCTCTGCTGGATGAATGGACAGTGTTTTAATCTTAACACCATTTAGCATAATATGCTTTTTATCTGACACCCACATTGTAACCGGTCGATAAATTCCAGCTCCGGAATACCACCGGCTATTCGGTTGTTCCGCGTTATGAGCAACTACATCGATCTTATTGCTTTCGCCATAGTTCAAAAAACTATTAGCTTCCACATAGAAATTTGTATAACCGTAAGGGCGGGCTGCAGCTTTTTCTCCATTAATAAATACTTCTGAATCGCGATACACACCCTCAAACTCAAAGATTACTATCTTATTAATATAATCCTCGGGAATTTCAAATGTCTTTGAATAAATATAATCATATCCTTCAAACCACCCAATATTCTTACCACCTTTTGCGTCCTTTGTACGTTTTTCGTACAACATAGCGTCATGCGGTATTGTTATAGGATGACCTATTCCATTCTCACCGAGATGTTTATATGTCCAGTCATTATTAAATGAATATGCTTTCATGACTATCCTCCTTTTTATGTTATATTCTCATATTGACAACAGCAACAATTGTCATCATTATTTTTTATGATTATATATCACACAGGCTAACATACAAGACATCCTGCCTAAACTTAGGCTTTAATTACCTATTCTTACTTTTGGAAAAACAATATTTATATTAAAGATATCACCGTTTAATTTAATGGACAGCTCTCCATTGTATTTATCTACCAGGTACTTTATACTCTTCATTCCGAAGCCATGATAATCCTTATCTTTATTGGTAGTAACCGGTAACCCGTCTTCAAATATCAAATCACCTTTGTAATAATTCTCTATATGAATTGATATAAGACCAATGGATTCCTTTACTATCATACTAATAATTCGCTTATCCTTTTCCACTAGATGTTTTACGGAATTAATTGAATTATCCAATGCATTTCCAAATAGTGAAAAGATATCCGCCTCACTCATAAAGTTTAACTTTTCACCATCAGCCATACAGGTTAATTCTATTTCTTCTCTCTCACACTGCAGCCGTTTCTCTGCTATTACAATATCTAATACTTGATTCCCGGTCATTGGCATGTCATATATTAAGATTGCTTTTTTCAATTCTTCAATTTCTGATGCCTCAACTTTTTTTGAAAGATGACTTAGCTGATGTTTTAAATCATGACATTTGATATTTATCATCTGTATATTTTTTTGTGACACAGAAAAATGTTCTTTTTCTTTTTGTAATAAAGACTCTATTATATTTAACTCATCCTGTAATACCCTTGTACGAAATATAAAAAACAAAAGATACATTGTAAAAAGACAACATAGGATATCAAGTAGAATACATATAATGAAAATTTCTGTTTGTGCATTCTCTTGGCACAGCCTCACTATAATTGAAAACACAGTCGCATATAAATTTACAAAAACACACAACACTATAATAATCTTGCTGTTAAAATATTGATTTTTGAATTTACGAATAAAAATATAATAAAAAAGTGTAAATAGTAATCCCCCGATTAATATATAAAGTGCTATATATATAAGATATTTTATATTACTATCAACATAGTTCTTTGCCCCATATCCTTCCATTACAATCTCATGTAATGCATAGAATAAGTGCTGTATTGCATATACCCCAGTTACACAAAAAACACTGGTAAGTAATGTTGTTTTAAAACAGAAGTTAATTCCTGCCACCACTGCTATGAATAATGCTATGTAGCGAGTAATCGTAAATGGTGCATTTTGCATGGAATTATCAATATTAGAGTGTATATAGATAATAGCTATTAGTGTAGAGGCCAATATTAATGTAATTACTCTAACAGGAAACATTTTTCTTTTTTCATAACTAAGGGTAAATAGTGTACCCAAAATAAATAACTCAATGATAAAACGATATTCAAATATATATTTCATTAGATTCATAGTCATATATCTTTACCCTCTCCTAACCAATCAGCTAACTGTTGCATAAATAATTTTTTTCGCGGATGGCTGATTAGTAGTTCTTTTCCGCTTGACATGGCTACGGTATGTCCTTGTACACTGGTTATATATTTGGGATTTATTAGATAGCAGGAATTACATCTTAAAAAATTATGACTCTGCAATTGCTTCTCAATATTAGAAAGTGTCCCATAGCCTTCAACAATTTCATCTCCAAGATGATATTTAACCTTATGACCTGATATTTCAATGAAAATCACATTTTTTGTTGATAGAAATATTTTCTTCCCTTTTTGCGAAACCTCAATATCAAACACAGTATTAGAATCTATTTTAGCCAACGCTTTTCTTAATTTCATAGCAAAGGTTGAATAACCAACCGGTTTTACAATAAAATCAAGTGCGTCTACCTCATAACCCTGTACCGCGTACTTTGCCATATTAGTAATGAAGATTAAAGTTACAACTTTATCCACTTCTCTAAGTTTTATTGCTGCCTTCATCCCATCTAATTGAGGCATCATAATATCCATAAATATGATATCATAAATATGTCTATAGTTTTCTAAGAGGCTTACAGCATTCTCAAACCGTTCTATATTAAAGGTTTTGTTATTGCTATTACCATATTCATTAATGAACTTTTCAATTATATCTGCTTCCCTTATATCATCCTCAACAATTGCAATGTTTACCAATATAACACCTCCTAGCTAACATTCTATATATTTATTAAGGCATTTATTAGATGTGCCAATAATACCCATGAAAACTATATAAAAGAATGAACAATAAATCAATGACTTAACAATTAAATAATAAATATATATCCTATTTTAAAAAAATATCGCCAAACATTAATTTGGCGATATTTTCATTTAATATACAAATGGCTGTTATATATTACTTATTCATCTTTAGTTTATACATTTTTTATTTTAGTCTCAATGAGACTAAAAATATATCTTTAACAACCTTTCATTACCTGGATTCTATCTTATAGATTTAATAGAGTTAAACAAGCCCAAGATAGAGTCAGATATAGATTGATTGTTTAAAGTTGTAGATAAAAATATTATGAATCATTAACGATTTATTTATTAACATAAATGTAAGACTAAATTAAGGCATTCACGGTTATCCGTCAATGCATACCACCTAAACTTAATCTTTACTAGCTTAAACTTAAGAACTAAAAATCCCTCACGTTATTAGGTCCTGCTAATTAACTAACCATAAAAACTTCCGGATACATGCAAGCATGCTCCGGAAATTTCATCAAATATAATTTTAAGAACTCATAATATCTCTAACTAATGTATAGGTATAATTTTTGAAATATTTATCCCAAAAACCAGTTGCATTGGGATTTGCGGTACCATGTTCTACCCACAGTTTTTTAACCCCTTCCTCAAACAGCGTACTTCTTACGTATTCTAGAAGTGACTGCGCAATCTTTTTACCTCGATATGCTTCCTGAACAAATAGGTCACCAACATTATATATAGTATCATTATTTAGAAGGAAGCATTCTTTATCCACGGAGGCATCCATCATCCCTATTATTTCATCTTCATTAAAAGCTGCAAATAATCTGGTTGTATCGCTAAATATATATTGTAAGTAAACCTCATCCGTAAATTCTTTACCTGGATAAAAGATAGGACTTTGCTGCAAATGTTTGACCAAACTGCGATACAGTGTAAGGATATCTGCTCTTCTATGAAGTATATCTTTTTTTGATAACTCTTTATAATTAATTTCGCTAATCTCTACTATATTATTAGCAGTTCTGCTAATTGCATCTGTACATAGAATCCCAAATTGACATAGGACAAAGTAGGATAGTACTTCCTTATCATGCGCGTATATTTTAACATTAAATTGAACCTTATTATTTATGGCCATTGTCCTACTGGCTAAAATCTGAAACATGAAACACATTATTTTGCTTCTATTGACTTGTTCCACTCCATATCCCCAAACAGGTATAGAGATATAGTCAAATGTATCATTTTCTATTTCCCTATCCGTGATTATATAACCGCACACTTGAGCTCCATCAAAACAAACAATTCCGTGTCCTTTCGTACAGTGTAGCTTCAATCTATGATACAATTCTATCTCATAATTTTCTTCGAACAGTTCCTCTACACTTTCACATTCCTTTAAATATTGCTTTTTTGCTATCGCAAAACAAGCCTCCAAACAGGCTTCTGAAACTTTATTTATCTCCATGATACTCCTCCCTTTTATTAAGAATATCATGAATATATACATAATTCTGTTCCTAAATTGCTATTTAAAGCTTGTCTCACCGTTGGTATACTTATTTGATTATATAAAGTTAACTCAACAATTGTTATTCATAATTTTATAATAAATACTAATTAAAATCGGATTGCCATCCATATCATCTTTATAAGATTCATTGTCTATTTGTTTTAATCTTTTGAATCCTAATTTTTCAAGCGATCTCCATGAATTCACATTATTTATATCGCAATCTCCGTATATTTCTTTTGCTCCAACTGTATGGAATAGGTAAAATTATAGTTTCTTTCCTGCTTCAGTAGCATAACCTTTCTAAATCTAGAATAGGAAATCACTTTATTTGAAATAATAAAAATGCAAAAGAGCGAAAGGAGGCAATCATATGACAAATTTAAATCAAATGGAATTACAAAACTTAAGACATTTAATAGGTTCACATGGAACCATAGCAAATAAATTAGATGCTATGGCACAGCAATGTCAAGATCCCCAGATTAGCCAAATGTTAAAAACAGATGCCGAGGACGCAAGACAAAACAAACAAAAATTAATGACATTTTTACAGTAGGGAGGTAAGTCTTATTATGAATGAAAAAGATATTGTAAATGATTATCTATCAATGATGAAGGGCAGTTTAACCGGATATGCAGCAATTATCTCCGAAACTGATAATCCTCAATTGCGTCAAACATTCCAGGAGCTAAGAAATCAGGACGAACAACGTCAGTTTAAAGTATATCAAGCTGCCAAACAAAAAGGATACTATCAACCTGCTCAACAGGTATCAGATAACGAAATAACCTCGATTAAAAATCAATTATCACAGGGATAAAAATGATAAAAAATTGCCTCAGTAGACTGGAGGCAATTTTTTTATCTATTTATTTATGTTATATTAAAATTCAGCAATTGACTTACCAAATTCTATTGCTGCTTTTTGACTTTCGTTATCTGGATTCCATAGATTTTTATATCCTTCGTTTAAGGTTTGGAAACCAGCAGCTTCCATTAATTCATTTATTACCTTTACGGATTCCCCACTCCAACCATAACAACCAAATGCGGCAGCTTTTTTACCCTTAAACTTGAGTTCCTTTATAAGATGAATAAACCCTGCAACTGAATGTAATATACTGTTCATTATCGTTGGTGAACCGATAACGACTGTCTTTGATTTAAATACTTCCGTAATCAAGTCATTATCATCACTTTTCGCAAGATTGTGAATTTTAATAACTACGTCGGAATCAGCTAATGCAATCCCTTCGGCTATCTTTTCTGCCAGTAGTTTTGTACCATTCCACATAGTGTCATAGATGATGGTAATCTGATTTTCCTGATAGTCTCTAGCCCATTGTACATATTTCTCAACAATTTGCATCGGATTGTCTCTCCAAATAACTCCATGACTTGTGGCAATTATTTCAATGGGGAGATTTAACGCAATTACTTCATCCAGCTTTTTTCTTAGGATAGCACTAAAGGGAGTCAGAATGTTCGCATAATACTTAATTGCCTCTGCGAACAGGTCACATTGATTTACTTGGTCATTAAACAACTTTTCGGATGCCAAATGCTGTCCGAACGCATCATTACTGAAAAGTATATTGTCACCGGTCAAATAGGTTGCCATACTATCCGGCCAATGCAGCATAGCCATTTCAACAAAAATAAGTTCTTTTCCGTTACCGATATCAATTTTGTCTCCAGTTTTAACTACATTTAAGTTCCAATCCTGATGGTATTGGCCCTTTAAGGACTTGACAGCGTTTGCAGTACAATAAATAGGTACATCAGGAATGTGTTTCATTAAGGAAGGAAGAGCACCACTGTGGTCAACTTCTCCATGATTGATAATAATAAAATCTATTTTATCCAATTCTATTTCCTTTGCTAAGTTTTCAACAAACTCCTCTGCAAAGGGAGCCCAAACCGTATCAATCAATACATTTTTTTGCTCTTGTATTAAGTAGGAATTATAAGCTGATCCTTTGTGGGTGGAATATTCATCCCCATGAAACTTTTGAAGCTCCCAATCAACTTTACCTAGCCAGTACACATTGTTCTTAACCTGCTTTTTCATTTTAATATGTCCTTTCTTTTGTTATCAAAGATTTTATTTTCCTTTACCTATTATATCCATATAATCTTTAATAAATCCATACTGATAGAAATGCACTGCACGAGTTTATGGCGGATGCATACAACAGTTGGCATTGTGGGTACATTATAAATTTACTCATGTCTTTATAATCACAATTAGTTAGCATAATATTTTGCTTGGGTTTGGAACATCTGTGCATAAAGTGAATTGTTCAACAACAAGTTACTATGAGTGCCATACTCTGTTATGGTTCCATCGTGAAAAACAGCTATCTTATCAGAAAATCTTGTACTGGACAGCCTATGGGATATGTATATGGCTGTTTTACCATAAATTAGTTGATTAAAACTGTTAAAGACCTCAAATTCAGAAATTGGGTCCAGGGCTGCTGTAGGTTCATCCAGTATAACAATTGGTGCATCCTATACTTAGGAAATCAGAACAAAAATAACATGAATCTTAATTAAAATTGCGTTCTGTGAATTGTGTGTGATTATTCTGTGAATTTGGTTAATCTATCAAAAATTGCGCCGATATGATAGTTAGATGCCAAGAATTACACTTACTTTCGTGTGTTTTGAGCTTCATAGTTCTATTTCATGGAGGAGATAGAATGGTAATACACCGGACATTACTCATAGGTCCTATTGGATGATGTACAAAATACACTAAAAAAGGAGTATTACAATGATTAGTTCAGTCAATTCCTATTCAAGTAATTTGCATCTACAAGCTAACAAAAGCTTGTTGAACAAATTAGCAGACGCCGAAGAAAGTAAACCGTCAACTTCTTACAAAGCTCTTTCAAGTGAAACTACTGAATCTTCTACTTCATCTACCGATGGAAGTTCCTTAACTTTAGAAGAGCTCGTAGAAAGAATGCAACAAACTCCCTTAAAGCCAATATCAAATGCATCTGAAGTCAATTCAGATATCTCCCGTATTGATGCAGATGGAGATGGTATGCTCTCAGCAGATGAATATGATACGCTAATGTCACAGCTGGATATTAAAGATGCCACCAGTGCAGAGGATTTCTTCCAACAATATGATACTGATGCAGACGGAGAAATTACTTTGGCTGAAATGGAGGCAAACCAGCCTATGAAGCCAATGCGTCCAATGGGACCCCCTCCGGAAGAAGCAAAAACCTCCTCCTATCTTGATACTGATGGGGATGGAATTGTTTCAACAGAGGAATACCAGGCTGCGGTATCAGCTCTTGGTATTGAAGATACAGATGCAGCAGATGCATTATTTGCTAAGTATGATACAGATTCAGATGGCAATATTACAACCGAGGAAATCTTAGCACAACAGAGTACTATTGTAAGTTATGCAAATAATACTTCCTCTCTTAGTACCTCCGAAGAATTTAAAAGAGTTGCCTCACGTATGCTGGCATCCTATGAAGCAAATTTACAGTATATTTATGAGCCTAGCGATTCTACTACAAGCAGTATTGCATAAAAAAAGCGAACCTATCTATAGCACCTAAAAAGAATCCAAATGTAGCCTGCATTTAATACAGTACATTTGGATTCTTTCATACTAATTCGAAAGTATAATAATACTTTAAACCTTTTATCCATCTAATCCATAATATCTGGCTAATTCATACATTAGTTCGAGTTATTATCAATCGTTCACTGTTATGCTGCTTCAAACTGGCTGTTATACAACTCTGCGTAGAAGCCACCATCTGCAAGTAACTCCTCATGGCTACCGCTCTCAATTATATCTCCATCCTTCATAACTAGGATAAGATCCGCATTTTTAATGGTAGAAAGACGATGTGCAATTACAAAAGAAGTCCTTCCAACGGTTAATTGATCCATTGCTGACTGTACAATACGTTCCGTACGTGTGTCTACAGAGCTTGTGGCTTCATCCAGAATTAACAACGGAGCATTCTGAATCATTGCTCTTGCTATGGTAATCAACTGCTTCTGTCCCTCTGATAAGCTTGCCTTGTCATTGAGCACGGTATCATATCTCATTGGCAATGCCTTGATGAAATGATGTAATCCTACCGTTTTGCAGGCTGCTTTTACTTCTTCATCGGTGACACCTGGTTTACTGTAGATAATGTTCTCTTTAATAGTTCCTTCAAAGAGCCAGGTGTCCTGTAGCACCATACTGAACTGTTCGTGAACATTTTCTCTCGGTATTTTATGAATAGGCACTCCATCAATGAGGATTTCTCCTCCATCCAAATCATAGAATCTCATAAGTAAATTAACCATAGTGGTCTTTCCTGCACCGGTGGGACCTACAATTGCTACCTTTTGACCTGCTTTGATTTTTGTTGAGAAGTTATGAATAACCGGCTTGTCAGGCGAATAACCGAATTTTACGTTCTTAAACTCCACCTCTCCTTTTACTTGTTGAAGATCTTTGCTCTTACCAGTCTCATCTTCCAGTTCCTTTTCCTCGAGGAATTCAAATACTCGCTCACTGGCTGCTGCGGTTCTTTGAAGGTTATTCATAGCCTGTGCTATTTGTGATAGCGGTTGGGTAAATAAACGAATGTAAATCATAAATGCAACGATTACACCAAAGGATATTGTTCCATTCATAGCAAGGGCTGCACCAACCACACAAACTGCCACATAGCCAAAGTTACCGATAAATCCCATGAGAGGCATCATCAAACCCGATAAGAACTGGGATTTCCAACCACTCTTGTACAAATTATTGTTGATGTTCTCAAATTCCTGCTTTGCTTCTTTGCTGCCATTATATACCTTAACAACATTGTGACCGGAATAGATTTCCTCAATGTGTCCATTGATTCGTCCTAGTTCCTCTTGCTGTGCTTTAAAGTAATTTTGTGATTTTGCCATAATTACCATCATAAGCACAAATCCTACGATACTGGACCCCACTGCGGTTAATGCCATAATCCAATTGTTGTAGAACATCATGATAAGAGCACCGAAAAACATGGTAATAGAAG
>JAFACO010000054.1 GCA_023425485.1 Bacillota bacterium | reverse complement strand
TATTCAGTGGATTTTATTAAATTCAAATTACGTTCAAAAAGTCCATCAAAATCAATGTCATCTCCATAAGTCTCAACCGTTTTACTTTTAATGGTAAATTGAACCTTATTAATATCCGGTAGTTCCACCAAAGTATTTACAATTGAGTTAATGGTAACTTCAGGTTTTACATCAGGAACCTTTTCTAAAAACGCTTCGTTAAAGTCAACTGTGCAAATTCCATCACTCTTAGAAATATGAAGTAATTTTGTTCCTTCTGGTATTGCACTTAACATTGCAATGTTCTTTGGACCTTCAATCAGCTTATTAATAGCCAATTCTTCCAAGGAGCTGGTTCCAGTATAATTAATGCTGGTTCCGTACCCAATGAGGGCATCTCCCTCTTGATTAGCAAAATACAATTTAACTTTATAATTCGTATTGGTGTTGGTATTATCCACAAAGTCTTCAACTGACATCGAATCAACAATTTCACCATTAGAATCAATAAGTGGGCTACCATTCACCCTAAATTGAATAGTTTCTATCACATCCAACTGACCTAAGGTTTTTACGATTGCTGCTCTGCTTAAAACTTCTGATATTCCAGAAAGCTCATTGTAAGTGGTATCAAAATTGATTGTAAGAACATTATCCTTATTTAACTCGCAAACGTAAGTTAACTTATCCGGCAAAACACTTTTATAAGTTAGATTCTCCGGTGATTTTTTGATCATATACAATAACTCATCCACTTGCTCACTTAGTTCTGTCCCTATTAATTCATACTTTTCACTGGCAAGACCTAAAGACTTCGTATCAATATAGTAAACATTTATAGTAGAAGTATCCTCTTTTGAGTTTCGATTATTACTACAGCCAGTCAATACCCCAATAATAAGGATAAAAAGTAACATGGTTAATCTTTTATACATCATTCCCTCAATTCTACCATTGTTAATGGCATTTCCTACATTTATACTACATAATTCATCGGTATTCTAACATTAAAGGTGGTCCCTTCCCCTTCTTTGCTGTATACCTTGATAGCCCCCCGATGCATCTGAATAACATTTTTGGTGATGGATAAACCTAACCCAGTTCCACCAGTCTCTCTGGATCTTGCCTTATCCACTCGATAGAAACGTTCAAAGATAGAGTCCTGTGCTGATTCTGGAATTCCTATTCCTGAATCAGAAACCTTAACGAAAAAGTATTTATGGTCTGCATTTAAAGAAACTCTGACCCATCCATCCTCTACATTATACTTAATGGCATTTTCAATCAAATTTGATATAGCAAGTGATAGCTTAACTTCGTCTACTTCGGCGATTACTGGTCGAAAGCTTTCATAAATCATCTCAATGTTCTGTCTCTTCGCAATCGGTCGCAGCCTCTTAAGAATTTGCTCTAATAACTCATTGATATTGATTGCAGTAATATTCATATCTCCTACGGTCTTGTCCAGTTTTACCAAGGATAACAGGTCATTGATAATTTTGTTCTCTCTTTCAATCTCATCTGTAATATCCAAAAGAAATTCTCTATAAAGTTCAATTGGTGCATCCTCTTGCATAACCAGGGAATCCGCGAGTACCTTGATTGAAGTAATTGGTGTTTTTAGTTCATGGGAGACATTGGATACAAACTCCTGCCTTGAATTCTCAAGCTTTTGCATTTGGCTAATCATATGGTTAAAGGAGTCTGAAATTTTTTCTATTTCATTGTACCCCTTAATGGATACACTCTCTTCCAAATACCCATCTGTTATTCGATCGATGGAGTTCACCACATTCGTTAGCGGCTTTGTTAAGGTTCCTGAAAAATAAATTGCGAATACAAAAATCAATACCGCTAAGGTAATGGCAAATAAATAAACACGCTGCTCTAAACTTTCTTTTATATTTTCAATGTCCTTTGTGGAAAAGGTCATAACAATAACACCCATAATTTGCTTATCATTATTATGAGTGATTGGATAGTTTAGTCTTAAGAAATGTGTCTTTCTGTCATGAACAGGTTCCGTACTAATTCCACTTAAACATTGGACAACATCAGAGGAAATTAGTATTTTGCCCTCTTCCAAGGAATAGGTGTCATTTACAATATTTAATTTATCACTTACTAAAATAATTCTACCGTTATAAATATCCGCAATTCTTGCAATTTCTACTTTAAGGTCCGGATTAACACCCTTTGCCAGGTTTTCACTTTGTCCGATTTTATTGGAAAGATTTTTACCCTGGCTTTGTAGCTCCACCGTTTTATTTTGTATTGCTTTATCTTCGTAGTTATTTAATAGGACGTAAGTAAAAATAGTCAATGGAACGACACCTAGTAATATAAAAACCACTAGAAGATAAACTCTCATACTATTAAATATTCTTAACTTACTCTTGATTTTGGAAAAAATATCCTACACCCCATTTTGTATGTATATATTTTGGTTCGCTTGGATTGGTTTCGATCTTCTCACGTAATCTACGGATATGAACATCCACAGTTCTAACATCACCTGGATAATCATAGCCCCAGACGATATTTAATAAATTCTCACGGCTATATACCTTGTTTGGGTTAAATACCAATAATTCTAATAGATCGAATTCTTTTGCTGTTAAATTCACTTCTTTGCCAGCAATATGAACTCTTCTGTTCTCACAATCAATTTTCATATCTCCAAAGGTAATAAGCTTTGCTGCTTGGGTACTGGCAGAAGACACTTTACTGTTACGACGAATAATTGCTTTAATTCGAGCCTTAACCTCAAGGATATTAAAAGGCTTTGTAATATAATCATCTGCACCATATTCCAGACCAAGAATCTTATCCATGTCATCACCTTTTGCAGTCAACATAATGATTGGCATCATAGAAAACTCTCTAATCTGCTGGCAAACCTCAAAACCATTAAATTTAGGTAGCATCACATCTAACAATACCACATCATATTCCTTTTTTTTGGCTGCTTCCAGCGCTTCTTCTCCATCATAGGCACAGTCAACTTCCATACCATCCTGTTCCAGGCTGAAACGAATACCTTTTACAATTAATTTTTCATCATCTACCACAAGTACCTTTTTAGCCATATATATAACCATACCTTTCTACGTACCTGCAAGCTTTTAGCTGCCGGTATTTATTTATTAAGTGATTACACAATGCAACAAGCCTATCTATCTCCCTTGCATTGTGCAACCAACACCCTTACACAAATTACACTAATACTACTATAGCGTATATGTTAGCTAATTTGCAACTATCATATGGGAAATCTGTTGAAATAATCCCTCTTTTATTCCAGGAATATCCATAAGGTTTTCAATTGTTTGAAACTTACCATTTTTTTCACGGTAGGCAACAATGCTGTTTGCCTTCGCTTGGCCTATTCCCGATAAACTCATTAACTCCTCTAGGCTAGCTGTATTGATGTTAATAAGTACCGAGGAGGTTTCCTTTGTATTATTCCTTGTAACTTCTTCTCCCTCAATCCGTTGCTCTAAGGTTAGGTTCTCTAACTCTGATATATTCATAACATAAATACGTTGACCGTCTTCTACCGATTTCGCTTGATTAATATAATCAGCTGCGGCTTCCTTCGTTAATCCACCAGCTAATCGAATAAAATCAACTACCCTTGCTCCTGGCTCTGCTTCATAGACACCAGGATTTACAACCGCTCCACAAACATGGGCATATATAGAAACCTTTTCTTCAATCAAAGATTCCTCTATATCTCCTACCTCCGAGTTGATAGACGGCAATATATCTTGCTCTTTTACCTTCTCATTCGGTGTTTTCTCTATAAGTTTCCCGTTCTCTTCTAACTCCAAAGTATTTAATACAGAAGTATCCTGCTTCTGAAACGCACAACTGTAACAAATTCCCGAAATAATAAGAAATGTCACGGTTAATCCTAATACAATCCATCTCTTTTTCATAATCGTCTTCCTTTTTGTCCGACGACTTAAAAGTACCCTCTATACTTTTTAAAGACTATTTTATTTTACATAATTTGCACATCTATTACAATAGGTAGATTAGCTATAATTTCACAGGTTTCATGAACAATTTTCTCGATTCCATTGAAACACTACGATACCTGCAACAATAATTGCTACACCTAGCAGTTTTCTCCACTCAAAGGGAACTTTCTCTGCTCCGCACAGCCCAAAAA
>JAFACO010000009.1 GCA_023425485.1 Bacillota bacterium | reverse complement strand
CTTAAGCCACCTATCCAAAGATAAGTGGCTCTTTTTTTTAGAAATGTCCTTCTTCTGTCTCAATCCTTTACAAAACAGAAAAGTCTTCAGTTATAGTTATTATATACTTTAAAAAATATAGGTTTCAATCACTCTCTATTTTAGCCTTAATCCTCCTTACCCCAGCCGAAGATGCTTCTTCCTTTAGTATTATAAACTTCCCTAACTCATTTGTATTGGAAGCATGAGGACCACCACATATTTCGATTGAATAACCAGGAATTGTGTAAACTTTAACTCTATCACCATACTTATTGTCAAAGATTCCGATTGCTCCTGTTTCTCTGGCTTCCTCCAATATCATTTCCTCACATATCACATCAACACTATTGTTAATAGCTTCGTTAACAATACGTGAGACTTCATATAACTCATCAGCAGTTAGTTTTAGGTCAAATGAAAAATCAAAACGTAACCTTTCTTCGGTTATATTGCTGCCACGCTGATAAATACCATCACCCAGCACCTTTCTTAACGCACCATTAAGAAGATGCGTAGCAGTATGAAGTCGTGCTGTCTGGATGCTGGCATCAGCAAGGCCGCCTTTAAACTTTCCCTCTGCACCTTGTCTTGACTTCTCTTGGTGTTCTTTAAATCTCTGTTCAAAATTATCAATATCTACCGTTACACCACGCTCAGCAGCTAATTCCATTGTAAATTCAATAGGAAATCCAAACGTATCATATAGTTTAAATGCAAGTTCACCGCTTAATAACTCATCCTTTTGTATTAAAGCAAAATATCGTTCTGCCTTCTTTAAACCAGAATCAAGAGTTTTACTGAATAAGCAGGACTCCTTTTTTATTTGCTCTAAAATAAAACTTTGGTTCTCCTCAAGCTCACTATATATCTCTTTATATTGCTGAATTATCACATTAACCAAAACACTAAGGATGTTGTCAGGTAAGCCATACTTTTTAATTAATCTTATCGTTCTTCTAATCAGTCTTCTTAAAATATAGCCCTGCTCAGTATTAGAAGGTGTTATTCTCTTTGGATCACCCAAGATAAATGCAATAGATCTGGAATGTTCACATATGATTCGGAAGTTTCTTTTCGTTTCCTCTGAATACGGAATATCAGCTAAACTTTTGAGTTTATTCATCACCGGTATAAATAGTTCCGTTTCATACACATTATCTTTACCATTTAATATGGTTAAAACTCTTTCCATTCCCATTCCTGTATCGACATTTTTGTTTTGTAGAGGTTCATATGATCCGTCACTATTTTTGTTATATTCCATAAAAACATTATTCCATATTTCAACGTATTTACCACAGTGGCAGGCTGGCCCGCAATCCATGCAACAAGGCTCTTTTCCCATATCAAAAAATATTTCTGTATCTGGACCGCACGGACCTGTCACCCCTGCAGGTCCCCACCAGTTCTCCTCTCTGCCATAAAAAAATATCTGGTTCTCTGTTAATCCCTTTGATCTCCATATCTTGGCGGTTTCATCATCCCTTGCAACTAAACCATCACCGCTAAAAACGGTAACAGCTAGTCTCTCTACTGGAATATTCAAGACTGTTGTTAAAAATTCAAAACTTAACGAAACTGTTGATTCTTTATAATAATCTCCCAAAGACCAATTACCTAACATCTCGAAAAATATAAGATGTGTATCATCACCAACCTCATCAATGTCGCATGTTCTTATGCATTTCTGAACATTAGTCAAACGCCTGCCTTGTGGGTGACTCTCACCTAATAAGTAGGGAACTAACGGGTGCATACCAGCTGTAGTAAATAAAACCGTTGGGTCGTTGTCTGGCAGCAATGAAGCAGAGGCGATTTCACAATGCCCTCTCTCCTTAAAAAATTCGACATACCTTCTCCTTAATTCTTGTGCTGTCATTGTAAAACTCCTCTCTTAATAATTTTTTGTAATAAAAAAAGCCCTAAGCTGATTAATTCAGCTTAGGGCGAACTATTATGTCCGTGTTACCACCTAAATTCAAGTATAGAACCTGCACTCTGTTAGTACGGGGCAATTAATTACATTGCCTGATACCAAATTCCTTTTAACGGCGGAATCTCCGATGAAGTCTACTAAGATTGTTCTGTTCGATTCATAGCTCCAAGACTGCTTCAATGTTATCTTTGTAAAGATTCGCACCACCATCTTCTCTCTGTGACTCTAATAACATTTACTATTTCTCTTCAAAGCCTTTGCTTGTGAAATTAAATGTAGAATAACACCATTTATTTTACTTGTCAAATAGAATTACTTCCTGCTTTGACAAAAACTCCAGTGAAAAAAATACTTTTATATGAATACTTTATATTAAACATTTCTTCATAGTAAAATAATTTTATAATATTTCTATTATATTAATAAATGATAATTCAGTTTCATAAACAAAAATAAACTTTTAGAATATAGTACATAGCAATAATACATTATAATTTTTTAAGTTTATTCACTCTTACATCAATCGTCCATACTCTAATAAAGTTCATTATTTCAATTCTGTACTTTACTCTGTAATTCTTGTAGCAACATTTGATAAAATCTTTAAATTTCTAGTTTTCCCTCGGCTACTTTATTCTCGTTGAATTAAAAACTAATATATTTTTCCGTAAATTATCTACTTAATTATTCATGACCAGTGTTTTATTAATTTATCTTCTAATTTTTATAAGATTAGTTTGGTTTTATTGGGGTATATTTTGTATCTTGTGTTTGCTCCTGCTCTGCAGCAGATATCTCAAGAAAGGGACTTGGTGTACTATAAGAAAATAACATATTACCACATATAACATCTCGATATAATACCTGTGATTCTTTTTGATCATATATCCCAAGTAGGTCAGCGATGTTCTCACTGTAGCCAGGACATAAAGTATCAAATATTACATTTAAGTAATAACCTTTTAAAGTGGCATCATCTTCATTATCAGATGTTAAGTGTGTTTTAATTTTCGATACATTTAAGTCACCATCAAAAAATAGTTCAAATGCGTTGCCTGCTTCAAACAACGTCCAATACTCATTTGTTTCTGTAAATGTAAAGAGAGAATATTTTTCCGTATCAATATTAGCATTTATTTTCTCGATAATATCGTCTGGTTTAGCATTAATATACCACAAGCCGTGGTCTTCAACCGAAAATGGATTTTCGACATTTACATCTAACCGTTTCACAAATGAAACCTCATCGCTTTCTATTACTGTTACTTTCGGTTTATCTGCACATCCAGATAGAACAAAAGACAAAGCTACTACCACAATAAGTAAATATCTACAAGAAAATTTTATCATCCAACGTATCCCCCAAATTATAGTTATAGTACTAAAATAATATCATTTTATTCTAAAATATTACATTTTGGTATAATTTTCAACATTAGAAAAATTAATTATATCTATCATTTACAGTTTCAACCGTTAGGGTTTAGCCCTCCTACTACTTACATCATCAATTCACAACTTTTAAAATTATCATAGGGTCGATAACTCACTATACCATACGATACTTTTCTGACAACAATGCATATAATGTTATCCACTTATTCGGTTCCCCTATCTTTCCTACCTCAAAGTATGGAAAGGACTTATCAAGTATGTATTTACCTTCAAAATCTTTTTTACTATCGAGCAAGGCTAATGCCCTTTTGCAATTAGGATGATTTGCCCCACCAAGTACAGAAAGTCCATATACCGTCATTTGTAAACCTAATTTCACATGGTCAAACGGATAATATGTACCAGCCATTTCATCGATAATTACCTTTTCTGGGTTATCAGAGTGGAAGGCAACATAATGGTTAATATAAAAGTTTATCAGTGATTTAAACTGTGGCAGAATAACACCAATTTTTTTTAACTCGGCTGCGAGTAAAAGATAAGTTGTAGTTTGTCTGTAGCACCCCATATCTGGAAGCTTTGAGTCGTTTCTTTTCTTCCCTTTGTCCAGACACCGGATTGAGCCATCTTCCCTTATGGTAGAAAAAGCTATCGATATTTCATCTTTCACCCACTTATGATTATAATATCCAAGCGATACTAAATTTCTTAACAGCAATACTTTGGCACATTTCATGCTTAAGTTCAAATTCTTAATGGTACGTTCCATATAATCGTCAATAGGAACATCACTGCGTGTTAAGCCAAATTCCGCAAGTGCTAACATAGCAGTGACATCCTCCCATTTGTTGTTAAGCTTAAACCTATCCATGATTAATCCGACAACCTCTGATTTCAACAAATCATCTTGAGCCGTTTTCACCACTGGATTTTCCTTAGTCATATCTAAAAGCTCAGTCATTGTCCGGTATTTCACCTCAGGGTTTTCACCGTCAAGCAGCCAATTGATTACATTATTCATATATGTACCTACTCTTCCTTTTATTGTTTTGTTAAGCTCAAGTTCCGTTAAAACCTTCTTCATTTCATGTATGGGATGAAACTATTTCCAGTTCTTGCATTATAACATCTCTCTCAATAATATAAATAACTGTTCCGTACATACTTTAAAATGATTGTTTATAATCATATCGTAATAAGATATATTATTATGTGTACTAAATAGTACGTTCAAGCTTCGTACTTATGGGATAAAGGTCTTTAGGTATAAAAAATCCTATCAAATTCTGAGTAACCTCTCTTTCTGATAGGATTTTAGTATTTTATGAAGGTATGTTATTTTAGTATCAGGTATTATTTTTTCCAACGTATATACAATTAATTTCTACTTTGCCACTATGAAAAGCTCAACAATATTGGCATCTACGCTGTATACGTATCCAGCTAAATTTTTATCTATTGTGTTTTTAACGCCATCCGTTATATTTGCATAATCAAGGTCAGCAAGTATACTTTCGGCATTTTCAAAATCCAATCCGTAAACTGTAGCTTTTGAAAGGTCAAAGAAAAGTGATTGGGTTTCTTCATCTACGACATCAAGATCAAGTCTACATACGATTTGATTTATTTCATCGCTTTTCAGCGGGGTATAAACAAAAATAGAAAAACCATCAAACCTTATAGAATATGCTTTTATATCGCCGACTTCAGAATATTCCAAGTCATCTATAGTTTCAAACCCATAATATTCCAGCCAAGGATTTAGAATAGATATGTAACCCTCAAGAGATACGCAGAAAGTTGGTTGCCGTACACTAGTTTCTACTCTAGGAATTTCAGTCATCTGTGGAGGTTCCGTCGACGAACTAGGAGTGTTTTTGCTATTCTTTCCACAACCACCCAATGTAGATATTACTATAACTGTCATTACCATAAATATAGCGATTTTTTTCATTTTGTCTTTTCTCCTATGTTAATATTATGTAAACAATGTATATATTTAACATATCAGAAGAAGGTATCACTGTCAAGTTATGATACTTTTAAACATGTAATTAATATATACACCGGTATATAATTACACTTATTTATTAATAAAATTATAGTTATTATTTATTGCATATGTTTTAGCTACGAACCACTCTTCCCTGCAAATGAAACGTTTCGAAGCAAGGTTAAATTAATTGACATCTAGGATTTGAGTGAGGATGAGCGAATATAAAATTATTACTATATTGAGTTTCCAACAGGTGAAAGAGGTCTTCTCTACTTTTGGATTGAGGATTAAATAGTAATCTGTCATCACTTTCCTTTTGGTCCTAAAGGTTATTATTGTGTATCAAATTATTTAAGTATTTACTGATTATTTGATGTATTCGGCATATACCAAAAGGAATTAAATTTATGTAAATAAGTTCTAGAGCCTTTAGGCATCTGTGTAGCGGCATTAAATATATTATAGTAATCACCTGCTCCCATACTGATGGACATTAAACCGAACACACCCAATATGGTGAATGACGGCCAAATAAGTGCTATAAAAAAAGGAGTGATTCCCAATATAAGGTTTGGTAGTAACGATAAAAATATATACCTGCCTTTACTCATTGTTTCAGGTCCAACAACGAACAACATTCCTTGTTTTAAGTTAGTATATAGATAGACATCTTCTTTAAAGCATATTGCATGCAATAATTCGTGTGGAAATAAACATAATAAAGCGAGAAGTCCTCCCCAAAAAAGAGAGTCAAAAATAGCATTACCACAACGTAGATAAAGAATAATGCCTAAAGAAATAAGTAATGCAAATGCTATGACATTTGCTATTACCATCATTGATTTCGTATCCTTTGCTTCCTTAAATGGAACTGCCCCGTTTTGATGTGGTTTTGAGGGTAAAGACTCCGGGTTAAGATCGTACTTTCCTTTGTAATGTAATTTCATTTAATTTATCTCCATTCTATAATTAGGTACTTGCATTTTTAACTCCACGAAATGCGTTCAAGACAGATTA
>JAFACO010000479.1 GCA_023425485.1 Bacillota bacterium | reverse complement strand
ATAATATGATGAACGCCGCAAAGCAACCCGCCTGCTTCTATGGATATGACGAAATAGGTTTTGTACTTGCAAAGGCAGATGGTTCTGATTATCAGAACATCCATGATCCTGAATCCTTGTACATGAGAATATTAAAATTTTATTTTAATGCTAATCAAATGGGTCTTGTTGATCCCGATTCCTATGTGCAGTCCTATGAAGATGTATTTGAAAAGTATAGGGATGGTTCCATCCTTTACTGCCCATGGCCTTGGGCTGCGCAATCTGCCTTTAATACAATAGAGCATAAAGAGAATGGACAAGGCTATATGCTAGCACCGATTGATGATTTGCAAATCTTCTCTAACGGCTGTAACCCTCAAGGGAATCAAAAAACTGTAATAGCAATTGGTTCCGATGCAAAGGACCCAGAACGACTTGCTGATTTTATTGATTGGATTTATTCGCCGGAAGGAATCCAGATTGTTGCTGCGGCACCTTCTAACGGTGCTGCAGGACCTAAGGGTTTAACCTGGGATATGAGCGAAGATGGTCCTTATCTTACCGAGTTCGGAATACAAGCTCTCCTTGGAGGGGGAGCAAAGATGCCTGAAGAATGGGGTGGCTTAACCTGGGAGGATGGTTTTTCACAACTTAATTTAAGACCAGTATCACAAAGTGATCTGGATCCTGATGGTTATCCTTATTATTACAATCAGTGGGACTCTGTTCTTGATATGGAGGACAGTCTCTTAGACGTTGACTGGAAGTCCTACATGGGCGCAGATTCCAGCCACCAATACTTAGAGCAGCATAATCAAATTATTGTTGCTCCAGGAAGCAGTTATGTTGCTCCTGCAATGTCTTCCGAACTTACTACCATCCGCAATTTATGCAAGGAGGTCATCGTGGACTATTCCTGGCAAATGGTTTTCGCGAAGGATGAAACAACCTTCTATGACTTAATGAATCAATTGCAGAAAAAAACCAAAGCACTTGGTTACTCTGCTGTTTATGAAGAGGATTTAAAGAATGCGAAGGATCAGGACGAGGCACGTAAAGCAGCTGTAAGTTTAGGAAATACTACTAATTAATAGACATAAATTATTGCATTAGGGGAGATAGCTTGAATTTTAAATTCAAGTTACAAATATTGTGCCTGCGACAAAGTTTGCAGGTACCGCGAAAGGTAAGGTTTTATATGCAGAGGGAATTAGAAAGAATTAATGAGGTAATTAAAGGCGGTCCATATCTTGATAATTGGTCATCCTTAGCTTCTTTTGAAGTACCTAATTGGTTTCAAAAAGCGAAGTTTGGTATTTTTGTCCATTGGGGGCTTTATAGTATTCCAGCTTTTAATAACGAATGGTACTCCAGAAACATGTACATTCAGGGTACTCCAGAATATGAACATCATATTGCAACCTATGGTCCACATAAGGACTTTGGATATAAGGATTTCATTCCTTTGTTTACAGCAGAAAAGTTTGATCCAAAGGAATGGTCCAAGTTATTTAAAGAAGCCGGTGCTAAGTATGTATTTCCAGTTGCAGAGCATCACGAAGGCTTTCAAATGTATGATAGTGATATCTCTGATTTTAACTCAGTTAAAATGGGGCCAAAAAGAGATGTTCTTGGCGAGTTAAAAAAGGCTTTTGAAGAAGACGACTTGGTATTTTGCACCTCTTCTCACCGAGCGGAACACCTGTGGTTCATGGGTAATGGAAAAGACTTCGATAGTGATATTAAAGAACCTTTAAATCGTGGAGACTTTTATTGGCCTTCTCTCCAGGAGCAGCCAAATCAAGAAGATATCTTTGCTGTACCCTATCCTTTTGAAGAATTCCTGGATGATTGGCTTATTCGTACCTGCGAACTAATTGATAAGTATCAACCACGACTACTTTATTTTGACTGGTGGATTCAACATGAGGGCTATAAAAAACATCTCTTAAAGATTGCTGCCTATTACTATAATCGTGGTGTTCAATGGGGCTTCCCTACAGCCATCTGCTATAAGCATGAAGCAATGTCTTTTGGTACTGGTATCGTCGATATGGAACGTGGTAAGTTTGCCAATGTCCAACCTTTTTATTGGCAGACAGATACCTCAGTCGCACATAATTCCTGGTGTTATACCGATACACTTGATTATAAAACAAGCTATGATTTAATCTGTAACCTGGTGGATGTCGTAAGTAAAAATGGCAACTTATTATTAAATGTTTGTCCAAAAGCGGATGGCTCCATGCCTGAGATGGATCAAAAGTTACTAAAAGATATTGGTAAATGGCTTTCCATTAATGGTGAAGCAATTTATAATAGCAAGGTGTGGAGAAATTTTGGTGAAGGACCCACAAAGGATGCAGAAGGAAAGTTCTCTGAAGGAAATCAGAATGGTTATACCAGCGAAGACTTTAGATTTACAGTGGCCAATGGTCATCTTTATGCAACTCTATTAAAGTATCCTAAGGATGGTAAAGTATGCATTAAATCCCTCTCTGAAACTGCTGATGCCAATGCCCCAAGATTCCATGGTATTATCAGAGGCATAGAGATTCTTGGGTTTGATGAAAAAGTTGATTGGCAGAAAGATCACGATGGATTGCATTTCACCACAACAACGGTTTCCAGTGAATTCCCTGTGGTAATAAAGATTATTACTGATTAATCAACTATATTATAGACCTACTTAATGAAAATAACCCTTTTACTTGGGAATAAAGTTAGGATGTGAGGTGTTACATGTATACGGTTTTTATATGTGATGATGAAGCATCAATCCGTGAAGGATTAAAATATATTATGGATTGGGAGAGCCTAGGCTTTTCTATTTGCGGCGAGGCTGGTAATGGCAGTGATGCTTTGTTAGAAATTCTTGCCAAGCAGCCAAGCTTGGTACTAATGGATATTCGAATGCCTAAAATGCACGGCATTGATGTTATCATTGCTGCCAGAGAACGAGGCTATACTGGAAAATGTATTCTACTCAGTGGTTACCCCGACTTTAGCTATGCTCAAACTGCAATTCGTTATGGCGTAGACTTCTATTTGACAAAGCCTATTGATGAGGATGAATTACAGTCTGCCGTAATTAAAGTAAAAGATCTATTAGATAAAGAGAATCGAAATGATAAATATGTAAATCAATATAAGCTTCGTGCAAAGAATGCTATTTTACAAGAACTGCTGACAAATGAACAATCTGAGGAATATACTTCGATTAATGACGATGATATCCTACAGTTACATTTGGATGCAGATGTTTATCAGGTGGTTATCTATGAGAACTTTAATCGTAAAATTTCTGATTTAGCTTATAATTTTGCTGATTTGTTAAAAATTACGAATAAAGGGAACTCTACCTTTGAATATATTAAAATACAGGCTCTGGATATTATTCTATTAAAAGGTGAGTTTGCTCTTAAGAAGTTTCAAGATTTCTTAGGACATTATGAAAAAAATCCTCCACAAAAGGGCAGTCCTCTTGACTCTCTATTTCTTGCATATGGACAACCGGTTAGACAATTAACCGATATCCATCTTTCCTACACAGATGCCTTAACTTTAATTAACCGACGTTTTTTCTGTCACCAAGGCCAGCATACCCTTGGTTATGAAGAGCTTCCTAAAATGAAAGAAATTGCAGAATCTATTAATATAGGTTATATTCAAGACTATGCTAACCAATTAACAGATCACCTTCAGACCTTTAACCGTAAAAAGGTGGCAGAGACGCTTTATGAACTAAATGAATACTTATATAATGTAAATGATAACATTCCTGCTATTAAATTATTTTTAGTGGATCTATATCTTCAAATTAAGGAAAAATTAAATCATATTTACAATACGATGGATATTCCTTTTCCAACGAATTCATCCATTATTGATTTAATTGAGAAGAGATATTATCTTTATGAGATTGTTCGATTTTTCTCCGAACAATTTGAAATGATTATGAATGCCACGGGTAATTCATCAAGAGACAGCATTATTGATGATATTCTCTATTATATTGACCATAATTATCAAAATAATATTAAGTTAGAGTCCATTGCACCTCTGTTTGGCTACAACAGCGCCTACCTTGGAAAAATCTTTAATAAGACCGTTGGTGTGAATTTTAATTATTATGTTGATTATATTAGAATAAATCATTCCAAGGAATTACTTCTGCAGAACAAGCTAAAGGTTTATGAAATCTCTGAAGCTATTGGCTATAAGAATGTAGACTATTTTCATAAGAAATTCAAGAAATATGTCGGCTTAAGTCCAGCTGAGTTTCGTAAAAATGCAGATCTGCAATAACCATATTCCTATAAAAAGCCTCCCACACAGCACGAAATAAATTTGCTGTTTGGGAGGCTTTCCTCATACACTACAGTTCTTTTTCTTCACAATTATCCAGCTGCCTGATCACGCTCAATCATCTGAAAAATTCTCTTTGAGAAAGCTGCAATGGTAAAGATACAAAAAGCTGGTCCAAGGATTAATCCGACCATAAAGGTGGTTGAATTCCACAGTATCATTAAAATAATCATAGCCAGTAACAGAATTAGTATTAGGGTTCTTACAAAATACTTCATACAGATTTGTCTGGAATTTCTCATAATCTGCATTACGGAGCTGTGATATCTCGCTGCTAGAGGAAATGCATACAAAAGTGATGAAAGAAAGAAAATTCCAGCAAGTATTGCTACAAACAGCAGAATTATTGGATTGGATTCTATAGCATTGAATAGTTCATAATTGATATACACCAAATAGCTGGCCACAATAGCAATTACACCCAATAGAATACCTTGCTTTAAATTCTCTTTAAAAGCTTTAATAAAGGAACGTACGATATAACCCTCCTCTTCATCTACCATTTTAAGTGCTACGCTGTAGGCTGCAACGGTGGATGCTCCAATTGTTACAATGGGAAGGCTAAAAATAACCCATATAAAATTAAGAACAATCATATCCCATAAGCGACTTATAAATTTATACAATGCACCCTCCGTGCTAAAAAAGCCCATACCTTGCTCCTTTCTGATAAAAAGAGGCTGTTGATCCAACAGCCTCTCCCCATAGACTAATCTATTATTATTCTATAATATTTCAATGATTACTTCAATACTTCATCCTCAAGTGCTTTTCTTACTTCAGCTTCATCTCTATAGAACTGTGCAACATCATCATAGTGATATTCCTTAGTCTTTTTAATCATATCAGCAACGATTTTATCATACTCAGCATCATTAGCTGCATAAATTGCTTTCCAGGAACCATCTAAAATTTCGTTTGTAACCTGCTGCCACTTCAATTCCAAATCTGCATCTCTGTCTGGCTCAGAATAGGTTGTTCCAGGAGCAACAATATGATCACGATTGTCAAGATACTCGTTGGCAGTTTCAGCACCTGTGAATTTCTTCCAGTCGTTTAAGACCTCATAGTTTTGTGTAGAATTATAACTTGCCCAGGTCTTAACATTATAGGTTTCACCGTTGGAATCTGGATTGTAAGCATCAATAGCCCAAGTAATATTTGCCATTTGGTTAGCACCATCTCTAAAGGTACCGCCTCCGTTTTCTGCAGGCATTTCTGTATCTCTATTCTCAACTGTTTTAAGACCTAAATCAGTTAAAAATGTTTTACCATCTTCATCATAATCCCAGGTTATACCCTTAGGACCGTACTCACCAATCATTCTGCCTTCTGGAGTAGAAAGCCAGTTAATGATTTCCATACATACCTCAGGATACTGGGTGTTAGCACCAATGGTCCATACACGATTACCACCAAATACATTTAAACCATTGGTAAGGGTCTTCTGATCCTCTGCTGCTAAAGCAAACATTGCTTTACCTGCATTCATATGATCAGGTGTGTTATACTGTGCTGATCCAAGATAATCAAAGATACTAAAGAAGGATACGCCACCGGTATAGTCCTCCTGTGC
>JAFACO010000464.1 GCA_023425485.1 Bacillota bacterium | reverse complement strand
ACAACTGCCTTTAAATTCCTACAGTTTACAAAAGCCAATGACCCAATTTTTTTAACTGTATTGGATAAAGTTACCTTGGTTATCTTGTTATTAGAAGTAAAAGCCCCTGAACAAATGCTTGTTATATCGTTTCCGATTATTACAGAGCCTTCACTAACACGACCATCAACTAATATGCCGTTAACCACTACTAATGGATTACTTTTCTGTTGAGTTTCCAACCAAGGAGTTAAAGAAAAGGCATCACGGCCTATATGTGTTATTGTGTCAGGTATGGCTATCTTAAATAAATTGGTACAATTCCAAAATGCCTCTGTTCCAATTGAAGTAACCGAGTCTGGTATAATTACTTTTGTTACATCACTCTCGCTAAACACAAAGGCTCCAATTGAAGTAACTGAATTTGGTATTGTTACAATTTTCTCAGTTCCGTAATAATGTGTAAGAACGCCATTTTCGATTTCAAAATCACTACTTTCCGCACTTGCACTAGACGGTAATCGCAATGCTACAATAAATATGGTTATAAACATGCCAATTATAAATACGTTTATATGTTTTTTACGGTTATTATTCATATTAATTGTATTTTGAAGCAAATGATTATTTCTCATGAGACTCACTCCTATTTTAATTTTAACAGTATTAAAATATCTATAATCAAGTGTTGAATTACTATTATTTTACTTTTACATGAAACTTATGTCAATAAAGATTTATATTCAACCTATTTTTTGCGTTGACAAATTATGGAACTTTAAATATAATTCCATCTATAGTAAATATTATGCAATTAAATAAGTTATTATGATGAAAATTGCATTTTACTAAATTAAAATTGAACAGGAGAAATATTAATGAAAAAAAGAATTATACCTATTTTATTAATCTTATGTTTAGTATTATTTCAAGTTCCTACATCAATCTTACCAATTAATAACAATTATAAAAATTATTCCAAATCAATAACAACGTCATTTAATGATGATGGTTATGTAAAAGCATTAAACCAATCAGATACTAGCATTTCAAATCATAAAGGTGGAAAATCAAACAGATTCACTAAAGTAAAGCAATCAAAAAAAACAGTTAGCAAATCTTTAAAAGGAGATATAGATGATAGTGAATGGAATATTCAAGTAATTAATGCTCAGAATGTCTCTCAAATTAGTAATGGTGTAAATAAGATAAAAGTAGCAATTATTGATTCTGGAATAGATTATACAGAAGATATAGATGTCGTTGAAAGGAAAAACTTTGTTCCAGGCCAAGATGAAATATCAATTATATATGAGGATTTAACTGGACACGGAACTGCCGTTGCTGGTATTTTAGCCGCTAAAGATAACGATGATGAAATATCTGGTATTAATTCAAATGTTGAAATATACTCTGCCAGAGTTCTTGATGAAACCAATACAGCACCAATTAGTCGTGTCGTCGATGCAATCCACTGGGCTATTGAAAAAAATGTAAATATTATCAGTATTAGTTTTGGAACAAATACAAATTCAGAGGCATTAAAATCTGCTATTCAAGATGCATATAACGCGGGTATATTAATTATAGCTGCTGCAGGTAATGGTGGAAGCATAGAATATCCTGCTGCTTATGATGAAGTAGTGGCTGTGGGTTCTGTAGATAATAATGGCCAACACAGTCAGTCGAGTTCAACAGGTGAAGCTTTGGAACTAGTTGCACCAGGTGAGTTAATTAAATCTACTGGTGCATTTGGTGGTGTAATAATAACTTCTGGAACCAGTATTGCTGTACCACACGTTGTAGGTGTTGCATCAATACTATGGGAAAAGGATTTATCTGTTCCAAGTAATTTTATCAGATATTTAATGGATTACAGTGCTAACTTATATGGAGATTCTTCTTCATATGGTTATGGTTTAATTGATTTAAATTATGCACTTAATATTTATGATGAATTTAAGAATATTTATGACCAAAGTACTAATATAAACGAATTATACCATAAAATAGAAACTAATACTAATCTATCTCCCAACACAACTCCAATTACTGTTTTTACAGATGTCGATTATGTCGAAGGTTCATGGTACGTTCATCCTGAATTAGTTGATCATGGTACCAGCAATACACCTAATTCATTAACTTCTGAAGCTATAAACATAATAAAAAAAGGTTGTGTATATCAGGACTACGGTAGTTCAGGTTTATCTGGAATGTTTTCCAATCCACTATGGCATGGATATTGGTGTCAAAAAGATTCATCAGGAAATTATATTTACTCTTCAAATTATATGGCAGGATTTATTTATATTACAAGACTGGCACTTAAGGGTGGTGATAATACGGGTGTTGGTTTTCCTGCTACAGCCGACTCAAGAGATGCTACCGCAATGGTTGGAAAGATTACTACAAGTAACATTAATGGTGTAAGTTGGACAAGTACTCAAATATTAGGGTCTACATATACCAATAATGCAACAAATAGAGGATATTTTTTATGGGGCATGGCAATTCATATTATTACTGACTCATATGCACATAATGCATATTATTATGACTCAAGTACAAGTTCATGGGTACAAATCTCTCATGAATTAGGTGCAGATGAAGTCAGTATGAAACCAGCTCGTTATTCTTGTGCTAAAGCAGCGGCTGTTAATGTAATAAATGATATTTATACTAAGCAAGCAGGAGGTACTGACGACTATTCCGACTTTATGACTTATAATGGTACATTTTATATAAGAAATTTAGTAAGATATGCTGATATTATTGATACAAGTTCAACATATACTTACAATATTAGACCTACATTATTGCTAGGGGATTATGCAAATAATGGTGGTAATTAAGAATCTTACCCATATACAAGATAAATGAGTTTATTTAAAGTAAATAAATATATGTTCGAAGGCCTACTATGACAAAAATCATGTAGGCCTATTAATATATATTATATGCAAAGCATGCAACTCCTACCTTCTATTTTTCATTCTTCGCTTCTTCGATTTGTTCCGCCAAATCATTTAGATATACCCAGCGTTCCATTTTCTCTTCCAAGGACTTTTCAAGGTCTTCCTTCTGCTTCATCAGTTCGTTCAGCTTGGTATAATCTGTAGAAGCCTTTCCAATAGCCACTTCGGTCTCTTCTATTTTCTTCTCTAAATCAGCTATTACCTCGTCAATGGTATCAAACTCTCTTTGTTCTTGATAGGTGAACTTAGGTTTATTACTCTTCTGTTTCCAGGTTGCTACACTTGCTGATTTTTGCTCCTCTGCCACATCGGTTGCTACCTGTGTTTTCCCTATAGCTGACTCATTTCTAAGGAGTTTGGTTTCTTTATAATCTGAGAAGTTACCCTCATACTGACGAATTGAACCATTTTCAAAAGAAAAGATACGGGTTGCAATCTTATCCAGGAAATATCTATCATGGGATACCGTAACAACAATTCCAGCAAAAGAATCCAGATAATCTTCAAGGATAGTCAAGGTCTGAATATCCAAATCATTGGTAGGCTCATCCAGAATCAATACATTGGGTGCTTCCATTAGAACTTTGAGCAGATATAGTCTTCTCTTCTCGCCACCGGAGAGCTTAGCAATCTGAGTATATTGCATGGAACTAAAAAACAAGAATTTCTCACACATTTGTGAAGCAGTTATTGTTCCTTCCGTGGTCTTAATATATTCAGCAGTTTCTTTAATATAATCAATGACCTTTAAGGATTCATCCATATACTCATTTTCCTGTGAAAAGTAACCCAGCTTTATCGTAGTTCCGGTTTCAACCGAACCACTATCTGGTTGCAGCATTCCAGTTAGAATATTGAGAAGAGTAGACTTACCGCAGCCATTGGCTCCAATAATACCAATTCTATCTCCCGGTAGAAGTATATACGTAAAGTCATTTATCAACTTCTTTTCTCCGAAACCTTTACTTACATTGGATAACTCAATTGTCTTCTTACCCATTCGAGAGGAAAGAGCATTAATTTCTACCTTACCATCGGTTTCAATTATTTTCCTGTCACGTAATTCCTCAAAACGTTGAATATGTGCCTTCTGCTTGGTGGAACGGGCTCTTGCTCCACGTTGCATCCACTCCAGCTCCATACGAAAAAGGCTCTTTGCCTTTCGTTCTGTCGCCATCATCATATCTTCTCGTTCAGCTTTTAGTTCTAAGAACTTTGAATAATTTGCTGTATAGGAATAAATTGCGCCTTTATCGATTTCCACAATCTTATTGGTTACTTTATCAAGAAAATAGCGGTCATGTGTTACCATAATAAAAGCGCCGCGATATTTCGTTAAATATTCTTCCAGCCATTCCGTCATCTCATTATCAAGGTGATTGGTAGGCTCATCTAAAACTAGGATTTCTGCAGGGGTTAGTAAAGTACGTACTAAGGCAACTCTTTTCTTTTGCCCGCCTGATAAAAGACGTGGGTCAGCATGAACATCATTAATACCAAGCTTTATCAGCATGGAGGTTGCTTCTCCTTCTAAATTACGATATTCCTCTTCTGCTTTTTGATTCAATACTACATTTTGCAAAATGCTAAGACCTTCTTCAAAAGCTGGTGTTTGAGATAGATAACCTATCCTCACCTTTTTACCTCGGGTAATCGTTCCACTATCTGGTTCCTCAAGTCCGGCAATCATCTTAAGTAAGGTTGATTTACCAGTACCATTAATGCCAATTACACCAATCTTCTCACCTTCATTAATTCCTAAGGAGACCTGGTCAAACAGCATACGCTCTGTGTAACTTTTACTCATGTTTTCTATAGTTAATAAATTCATGTATGAAAACCTCTCTATATCCATCGTAATTTATGATTAGTTTTAAAAAATAGGCATCCATTTCATTAATGAGTAATCATGCCTAACCATTATTACGAATAAATTAATTTCCTATCTTTTGCTTGATTATCGTACCATATGACCTATGAAATGTCTAGCAAGTGTAAGGAATTACTTAAGTTCAACAAAGTATAAGAAAAATAAGGGCATTCTGGCTTAAACTAACTGCATTTTATTTTAACATAAAATTAAATTATTAAAAAAGACTGAATCCCTAAAAGATTCAGCCCTATCAACATAATTACAAAACTCTATTACTTATTTCTTTTAATGATGTCATTTCTTCCTGGTCCATTGGAGATTAGAGTAACAGGTACTTCCAACTCTTTCTCAATGAATTCTATATACTTTCTACAGTTCTCTGGTAGCTCTTCGTAGTTAGTTATGCCTTTAATTTCTTGCTTCCACCCAGGTAAGTATTCATACACTGGTTTCGCCTTAGCAAGCTTTACAGTGGTAGGGAAATCCTTTGTAACAACACCGTCAATCTCATATCCTACGCAAACTGGAAGTACATCGAGGTATCCAAGAACGTCAAGTACAGTAAATGCTACTTCTGTTGCTCCCTGCATTCTGCATCCATAACGGGTAGCTACTGCATCAAACCAGCCCATACGTCTTGGTCTTCCAGTGGTTGCACCATACTCACCACCATCACCACCGCGTCTTCTTAGCTCGTCCGCTTCCTCACCAAAGATTTCACTAACAAATTCGCCTGCACCAACAGCACTGGAATATGCTTTAACAACTGTTACTACACTCTTAATCTCATAAGGAGGTATACCCGCGCCAATTGCACCGTAAGCTGCTAAAGTAGAGGAGGAGGTTACCATTGGGTAAATCCCAAAGTCGGGATCTTTTAAAGCTCCTAACTGGCCTTCAAGAAGGATATTCTTTCCTGCTTTTATTGCCTCATGAAGATATGCAGATACATCACATACATAAGGTGCTACCATATTTCTATATTCTACAAGGGTATTGTATAATTCTTCTTTGTTGATTGCAGGCTTGTGATATAAATGCTCTAGAATTACATTCTTAAGCTCACATACGGTTGCAATCTTGTCCTTTAAAACTTCGTCATCAAATAATTCAGATACTTGGAAACCAATCTTTGCATATTTATCAGAATAAAAAGGTGCAATTCCTGATTTGGTGGAACCAAAGGATTTACCACCCAGTCTTTCTTCTTCGTACTGGTCAAACAATATATGATAAGGCATCATAATCTGTGCCCTGTCTGATACTAAAATCTTAGGTGTTGGAACTCCGCGTTCAACAATAGAATTAATCTCTTTCACCAGGTAGGGGATATTAAGTGCTACACCGTTACCTATAACACAAGTGGTATGTTTATAAAAAACACCGGAGGGTAATAAATGAAGTGCGAACTTTCCATATTCATTAATAATTGTGTGTCCTGCATTGCTTCCACCCTGATATCTTACAATGATATCTGTTTCTTGTCCTAGCATGTCCGTAATCTTGCCTTTACCCTCGTCGCCCCAGTTAGCGCCAACAATTGCTTTAACCATAGTGAAATCCTCCTTGAATCATATGATGGATTAGTGCCTTAGCACCTCATCCAATTAATATCTCCAATTACTTGTCAAGTATAATGCAATTATGTGCATAAGTAAAATCAATATTAATTATAACTTCTATAACAAGGACTTATCCAGTTTTTTAAAGTGAATAGGTAGCTAATCTATTTTCCAAAGTTTCCGTATGAAGTTCAAACAAATTATTGTCATAGTCATAAAAATAGATAGAAAATCCTTCTCCGGGTATTCTGACTCTTGGGTCCTTTAATTCCAAACTCAATTCTTTTATTTTCTCTAAATAGTAATCAACATCCGATTCTTTTATTTTGAAGGCTACATGATGATAAGTTCGATTAATTATATTTGCATCTTCCATAACTGCTATCCATTGACCACCTATTAGAAAAAACCGTTCTTTAAATAAAGAATGAGTCTTTTCCCCACTATAGTATACCTCTTGCGCATCGAATAAATTTTTAAATAATTGTGCCGTTCTATCAAGATCTTTTACTATAAAAGTGATATGACTTACACCTTCAATCATGGAGCACCTTCTTTCTTAAGATTTAAAACACCTATCGATTTAGTTTATAGCATGATATAATGAAAAGCGGAATGAGGTATTACAAGCTTGCTTGTGAATACCGAAAAAATCATAAATTATTAATAGGCCTTATGTTAATATTATTAAGAACACAATGGAGTTATTAGTTTGAGATTATGAAAGCTTTGATTATAAATAGAAAAGAAGTTAGGAGAAAACATATTATGAGAATTAACCACCTTGCACTATATACCAATGATTTGGAACGTATGCGATCTTTTTATATGAAATATTTTAATGCTACCTCTAACGAGGGTTATCACAACAAAACCACCGGACTCCGCACATATTTTTTATCCTTTGAAAATAGTACACGGTTAGAATTAATGACCAGACCGCAGCTCGAGGAAATAACACCTGTTCCATTTCAAACTGGTTATATCCACATTGCCTTTAGCGTTGGAAGCAAAGACAACGTAGATTCTCTAACAGCCCAACTAGAAATGGACGGTTATACAGTAGCAAGCAAACCTCGAACTACCGGTGACGGTTATTACGAAAGTTGTGTTTTAGATCCTGATGGTAATCAAATTGAAATTGTGGAATAATTTATAGTCGTAAGCTTGTGATAACTATAAGATAGCTGCTGGCAATTGACACTATAACATTATCGGTAAATCATCCATTCCAGAAAGCCTGTTTATTATTTCTGTGGTAGAATATTTAATAAACTCCTGCATTCTTTGAGCGGAAATGTAAACAGGCTGTAGGCTTTCCATAGGAGTATAAAAATGTTGATTTAACAACCACTCCACACTAATACCAAGCTCCTGCTCACTGATATAATCTTCCACTGGATAAACAACTGCCTGCTCCAGTATCGTCTTAATATCCTTCATTCCGTTATACTGATTCACCAACAGCATATCATTTCGATGTAAATCCGTCACAATGGTTTCATAAAACAGGGGATCACTCTGCTCTATCCCAATTTCTTTCACTGATTTAGAAAACTCATTCCGTACAGTTAGCATAAATAATTCGTCCGTTAGAATATGCACCGCATATCCTCGATACAAGTCTATCAGAGGGTCCTTATAGTCTTGATGTCTTGTTATGAAATCCACTAAACGGTTTTTATAAATTGTATAGTTTTCTTCCAATTCAAAATCACTATCTAAAATATCATCCCGAAAATGGGAGTGTTTCTTATATGCTCTAATATAGTTTTCCCTCGCATGAACCGCATCAGGAGCAAAGGAACCTAGATAGAATAACCCCTTTTGATTTATCGTCCCTTCCGGAAGAGACTTAAGCATCTCATCTGCGACAACAAGATGCGTTATTACTCCAGCCATATATTTCTCCGTCCTCTGAATTACTGCTTCCCTGTGCTGCCATGGCCTCCACGGTCCTTATTTCCTAGGGTATCAGCTTCAATAAACTCAATCCTTGGTTGATGCTCTACAATACGAAACTGACAGATACGATCATTCACCTGAATTATTGTATCTCTCATAGCAAGTGCTGGAAAGAACCATTGATCGTTGTCTCCGCAATAGGTTTCATCAATAATTCCCATAGAATTTGTCTGTAAAATCCCAAAATTCTTAAAGGTACTACTTCTTGGCACCACATGTGCCTCATATCCCACTGGTAATTCCATTGCAATTCCTAGAGGTATTAATCGAAACTCGCCTGCTTTCATTTCTACTGTTTCCGCTGCTCTTAGATCAATCCAATCCGATTTATGATCGATATATCTTAATTTTTCAACCTGATCACTAATATATTTTATTCTTATATTCTGCATGTTGTTCTCCATTTATTTTATACTCCTTTGTAGTCATTGTATTAAGTCCATTTTAAACGAAAAGTTATAATTTTCCTTCATTGTTTATCGTAACAACTTAAAAAATGCACATTCAACTATATCTTATACTTGCATTAATTCAATCCCCAGCATCTTTAATAATTCCTTAGCTGCAGAGGATACCGGGTTACTGCTGGCGGTAATAACACAGAAATTTCTTCTTGGTATCTGATCCTCAAATTTAAGCTCAAATAAAGTTCCATCTGCCATAGCTTCTGTTGCAAAATCACTCACCACACAGCCAATTCCAAGATTTCTTCCTGCAAATTTAACAATGATATCGCTCATTGCCAACTCAAATTCTGGTTTTAAGGTTACCTGATTCTTCTTTAAAAATTCGTCTATATAGGTTCTAGTACTTGTATTATTCTCCAAACAGATAATCGGCAGGCTTTCCAGTTGCCTGTACTGTAACGTAGTTCCTTGGAGTTCTTTAAATCTATTGCCAGCCACGAAGATATCCTGAATTTCTCTCACCTTGGTTATCTTAATCTCTGGCTTTGCCTCAAAGGGTTCACTTACAATGCCAAAATCTATTTTTCCATCATATAAGTAATCAATCGTCTCAGGAGTAGGAGCATTCGTAACAATAACTTTTATTTTGGGGAACTTTTCGTGAAAGCTTTCAAGGTAGGGTAGTAGATAGAATTGCAAGGTCATATCACTTGCACCAATACGAATTTCACCCTGTTCCAGATCCAGCATCTTCTGAAACTTGACCTCACCCATACGTATGTATTCATACCCTCTTTGAACGTAATTATATAACATTTCTCCCTCCGGAGTTAATTTTACCCCTTTGGGTATACGAAGGAAAAGCTTACTTCCTAAATTGGTTTCTAATAATTTAATCGCCTGACTCACAGCTGGCTGTGAAATATACAGTTCCTCTCCTGCTTGAGTAAAACTACCCGATTTTGCAACATAATAAAAAATCTTATAATATTCAAGGTTGATGTTCATGAAATAACCATACCTTTCTTGGCACTGTACACTCTGTGCCTCAGGCACATGATTTCCAAAATTCATTTGCACTGAATTAGTTCTGGTAATCCTCGGAATACTGAATTGCTTTGCCCGCCTTAAATGCAAATAAAATTGTTTCGATTGCCTGTGCTGTAATTACACGGTACTGTAAAAAATACATCATATTATCCACAAAATCAATATAATCAGGCTTCTTCTCATCAAGTATTAAGGTATTAATGCTTTCATTATTTAAACAGCGAAGTAAATACCCAGTTACAAAGCGTTCATTTGCGAAGGTCAGATTATAATCCTCAATATTATCTTTCACTATCATGAGAGGCTTACGCTTAATTAACCAAAATGCCGTATAGGAATAAATCTTTGTTGTACTAATTCGGTCCATTCCGTGAAATTGTTTTAAGCGGTCAATATCCACAAAGTAATCTATAATCATTTGATTGAGAGCATTGATTGAAATAATAAGATTATCTTCATAATGATGTCTCTGTATAAACTCCGTCATATAATCCCATAGAGTTGCATACCTGTGTTTGATTCGGTCTTCACCAAAGGCATCCACTAAATATTGATACGTCTTACTGTTCACATTTTTTTTACTATAGTTGTCCATTGTACGCTACCGTCCGATCTTCGACATAGTTATAATACGACATTGATTTTAAGAATTTTCTATAATTCTTGTAATCATTATTTTCAATTTCAAAAGTGTAATCCTCATAATTGTTTGGAAGAACATGCTTAGACAAACTTCCGGTTTTTAAAGCATGCATAAATTCTTCTGCCACTTTCATTGCCTCTTCACTATGCTCCAATTTCATTTGTAGCTTCCTCCTCACTAATATAGGTCGTTAATATCGCCAATGGATTTCGATGTTTCACTTCTGCTATGAAGACTATCATATTTTGGCACATCTTGGGTATAAATTGAACTTCGATCCACTCGCTCAGTGATTGTCTTTTTCCCTTCCTGCTTGTCGCCAGGTACAGAAAAAATAGACTCATCATAATAATCATGCATGAACATACTTAATTCATCTGCAATCTCTGCAACCTTACTTAATAATTTTGAAGTTCTGTTTAAAACAAGTTTTTTATTCCCAGCATAGAGTTTATAAACAAAATCATGATCATTCTCACTCCAGGCCTCATCAAATAACGTTCGTACCTGCAATTCTATATAAGTACCATAGTAATTAACAATGTAGTGATTGCTGCTGTAACCTGGATTATTTTTTTCAAAATCAAAGGTATCCCTGCCCTTTAACTCATATTGTTTTGTATTCTCTTCGTACCGATAGAAAACCTTGGGTCTCTCTGCAAGAAAGGGAGCCTTATCGTCCCCAATATAATCTATAATTCTATTTTTCACATATTTTTCTGTACCCTTGTAGTATCTATTCCAGATTAAATCGTGAATATCCTCCCATAGATAACGATGACGTATTAAAATTCTTGCACCTAAAAGATCCATAATAACCTTACCATAAGTATCTTTATTAATACTTGAATAATCCATATCAGTAAAATCACTGTATTTTTTATGAATAATCTTCACAATCAGACTTTCCGGTGTTTTGATACGGTATCTCATGGAGTGCATCGCAGCTGGAGAACCAATATCTTCAATAAAGCCTGTGATAACTTTACGCAAGCTTCCATTTTGCAAACGATGTTCATAGTCTTCATAGATTTCAACCATGGTATCCCATAAATTAGGGTTATGTCGTTCCAGTTCATAAAATTTATCGGCAATCTTATTTTTTGTAAGAAATACTTCCTTGTTTTCCATGCACTAATACCCCTTTAACAAATGTGTCCCCTAATACGAGATAGTATAATTATTTCACTTACTATATCCCTTTAAAATCGTGTCTTCTAAAATGTATCAAAAATAGTAATTTTTAGACTTAATTTATTATAAAACATAAAATAATTAAATGCAATTAGAGGTATGCTCCAATGTGTACTTTGTTCGCTTGCACAGTGTATGTTATTATATCAGGTTAATACGCTCGTGAAAAAGCCATTCGATTCTATAAAGGATGAATAGGTCCGCAAATAGGCTCTGTTTATACCTCGTCATATAAAAAAGAGTAAAATGATACCCTGTAAGTTAACCAGTGAAATCAATCCGCGTTATCCTTACAGGGTACAGTTTACTCTATTTATAAGTTTTTAAACAAATACTATGATTATAGTGTCAAAAGCCTTTCTTAACCGAAAGGGATTAATATGACGGTATCTATATCCTGATGGTGTAGACCGACAGCTATGAATTGCTTTATTTTTAGACAATTCTTAGAATAGTAAGGCAAGTCCAGATGGATATATAAGTCTATGGCTCCTCTACTTCTTCTAAAACAACATTGTCAATCCAAACTTTATGACTTTCCAATTCCTTACCCTCCAGATTACCCATAGAGATGCTAAAGATGGTATGTTCATCCGTATCGGAACTCATTTGAAATACTAACTCATAGTTTTTATATTCTGATTTAATATCAATAATGGAGGCCCCAGAATATAAGGTCCAAACATCATCAGCAGCCCCATCTCTTTGAAGAGCAAACATAATTTTTCTATCAATATCTGATTTTGCATCAAAGGATATTTTATACCATTTGTCTTTTTCCAGACGGATATTCTTCTGCATTAATTGAATATGCCAATCAAAACTACCTACGCTGCCAATGGTTAATTCTGCTTCCTCATTATCTACTGTGGAACTTACTTTGGATGTAATACTGTTATCTGCAAATACGGTAAACCCTAACCAGTCATTGGAAAAGTCACCATTAATAACTAAAGCATCCTCTGTTAATCTAACATTGTCCAGATAGGTTGTTCCTGCAACACCCAGTTTAAATACCAAATCCTTATTACTTAAAGCATTATCTGTTACTACCGGAAGCTTATAGGTGGTTGCTTCTGCAGTTAATGGAACTTCATAATCATTACCGCCAACCGTAATTACGATTGTACTTGCTTTTGTATTTCTTGCCTGAAAGCTAAGTACATACTCTTTATTCTCGTTAATTGCTAAATTGGATTGAGTAACAGTAACGTCCTCTATATTGCTTATACTGTCTGGAACCTCCGCCATAAGCTCTCTTACGAGGTTTACATTCGTTACACTAACACTTGCATCCGCTACGTTATTATTAATCGTCCAATAAGCTAATCTACCGTCACCCTCCTGGAATTTACCATTATAAACGTAATTGCCGTCATTTAATATACTCTTATCAGTGCTGGCTTCATCGATTTCCTTCTGTCCGGTCATAATCAGTTTTACATCACTGATTTCTACGCCAGCGATGGAATTTTGATTACCCAGGTTAAATTCTAATCTTCCGTTTGGATCATCCGCCTCTGTCATTGTAAAGGTATAGTTATATTGTTTTTCTTCCGGTGTCAGCTCCAACTTCGTATCCGCAAGATACCTGATCCAATTATTATCCGGTGCACTCACGGTTACTATCATTGTTCTGTCTTCCGTTGCTTTGGCAGTAAAGCTAAGCTCGTATTCTGCGCCTTTTTGCATCGGAATATTACCTTGAACAAACTGTACACCATAGTCCACCGTTCCTGCATTGGTGGAAGTAATTGTTATTTTATTGTTGGCAATTGCCGTTTGTGCAGCTCCACCATTAGCGGTTAAAAAGATCCAGTTGTCCGTATCGTCTAAACTCTCGGCCTCTGAAAAATCTCCATTGATGATGTAATTTCCGTCACTTCCTACTTCTCTTGTTGCTACTCCAGGTTTAGTCACATCCTCATTATAAGAATCCAGCTGGTATACTTTTACATAGTCAATTTCAAATTTTGCATTCTCAAAGTTTGTGGTTTCATCTGGATTTCCTGGCCATACACCGCCTACTGCAAGATTAAACTGTAAGAAAAAAGGTTGGTCAAAGGGTGCAGGGAAGGTTACTTCACCCTCATCTGCTTTGGTAAACCAATTATTAGCCGTATGATATAGGATACCGTCAATGTAGAACCGAAGCTCTCCGGGTAACCACTCACAGGTATATACATGATAGTCCTCCGAGAATTTTCCCTTTGGTAATATGTAACTGCCCTGCTTTTCTCCATGTGGTTCCCCATAATGGATGGTAGCGTATAATTTATTCGTCTCATGGCCTAAAATTTCCATGATATCGATTTCACCACACTTCGGCCACTGACCATAGAAGCTTTCATCCGTGGGCATCATCCAAAGCGCCGGCCATAGTCCCTGGCCTTCCGGAACCTTAGCTCTAATCTCAAAAAGTCCATAGGTATAGTCGTGCTTGTTTTGCGTTGTAACCTTACCAGACGTATAATAATCACCGTCTTTGATTGCCTGAATCGTAAGTTTACCATCCTTCACATAGGTGTTAATAGTAGAATCCGTGTATTCCTGTAATTCGCTGTTTACCCAGCCCGGTTGGCGCTTTTCCTGATTCCAACTATCTAAATCCAGGGAACTTCCGTCAAAGTTATCTTCCCATACCAAATGATAACCTTCTGGCAAATATGTATTTATGGTATTTTCTTCTGGAGTTTCTGTAACTGTAATCTCCGCCTGAATCTCATTGTCTTTTTCTTCTGGAATCTCTGTATTCGTATTTTTATCCTTTCCACTACACGAGATAACGCTTATGGACGTAACAATTGCTATGTAGCCTACCAAAATCTTTCTCAATGATTTTTTCATTTTTCCCCTTCCTGCGCACGTTTACGCATGGTTGAAAGAGCTTTCTTCCAACCTGTCTTTTCGTTTCCGATAAAGGCTCCTTTGTCTTTTCGGAATGAATAAAGTGAAATCTCCTAAAGGTATTCGCGACTACTCTTGTAATTATTGATGATTACTAAACTTAATATTAATTACTTCATGCCTAAAATATATCATAGTACTATTTCACAATAATATCAGATTCCTTGGTTTTATATTAGATTTCTTAGCATATCTGTGTTACGATATTATAGGAATTTTCAATAACCTTTAAACCAAGAAATGGAGTTTCACCATGAAGGAATCAAGTAATAATATTGATAAAGAACTACTTCGCAACGCTTTTATGAAAAGGGAATATGAACAGCAATCTCTCCCCTATCAAAGAGAGTTATCTTTTTATAATGCTGTAAAGACCGGTGATTTAGAACAGGTCAAATCCTTGGAACTCCCTCTGAAAAGTGAAGGACTGGGGCATTTATCTGATGATCCTATCAGGAACTTAAAATATCATTTAATAATCACAATCGCTTTAATCTCCCGTTTTTGCATTGAGGGCGGGCTTGAAATAGAAACCGCATATTCACTAAGTGACTTATACATTCAGAAGGCAGATAAGTGTTCTGCCGAAATTGAAATTGAGGAACTTCATAAAAAGGTAATCCTAGACTTTACGAAAAAAATGAAACAGACGAATCGGGATAGAGCTATGTCAAAACCAATTGTGCAAGCCATCGATTATATACAAATACATCTTCATGATCAGATATTAATCTGCGATATAGCTGCCTCGACTGGATTAAATGATACTTACTTATGTACCTTATTTAAAAAAGAAATGAAAATATCCTTGGCTTCTTACATAAGAAGTAAAAGAATTGAATTGGCACAGAATTTATTAAAATTCTCTGACTATGCAGCTGTGGATATTAGTAACTATCTTGCGTTTAGTTCACATAGCCATTTTATTAGTGTGTTTAAGAAGGAAACCGGAATGACGCCCAAAGAATATCGAAATCAATATTTTTCAACTAATTGGCGTGTAAAAAAGGAATAACATGTCGGAAATACCGACATGTTATTCCTTTTCTAATTATATTAAACTAAGTCGTTTTTTTATTCAGACTTTTATATCTGCTTTTAATCCCAGTAAATCTTTATTCTGATCCAGAAGTGGTTGAATTACTTCAAGTATGAATTCCTCTGTCTGCTCTTTCGCACGTCCGGTATACTTCGCTGGGTCCATAGTATTCTTAAGTTCTTCGAGCGACATATTGAAGGCTGAATCAGCTGCTATTAATTCCAGCAGATTATTCTCTAAGCCTCTTTCTTTCACATTTCTACCCGCTTCCATGGAAAGGGTCCGAATTCTTTCATGCAACTCCTGACGGTCACCGCCTGCTTTTACCGCATCCATCATTATATTCTCGGTTGCCATGAAAGGAAGTTCTTGCATTAATCTTCGTTCAATTACTTTAGGATATACCACAAGACCATCTACAACGTTCATATAAAGGTCAAGGATACCATCAATTGCTAAGAATGCCTCTGGAACGCTGATGCGTTTGTTCGCTGAGTCATCCAGAGTACGTTCAAACCATTGAGTTGCCGTAGTAATGGCAGGATTTAATGCATCTACCATAACATAATTAGCAAGGGAGGCAATACGTTCGGTTCTCATTGGATTACGTTTATAAGCCATTGCAGAGGAACCAATTTGATTCTTCTCAAAGGGTTCTTCAATCTCTTTTAAATGCTGTAAAAGTCTAATATCATTGGAGAATTTGTGGGCACTTGCTGCAATTCCTGCTAATACATTGAGTACTCTATAATCAATTTTTCTGGAATAGGTCTGTCCGCTAACCGGATAACAACCAGGGAATCCCATTTTATCAGCGATTTTTTGATCTAATTGCTTAATTCGAGTATGATCTCCATCAAATAATTCTAAGAAACTTGCCTGTGTTCCTGTGGTACCTTTCGAACCAAGCAATAACATGCTGTCAATCAAATAACAAAGATCATCATAGTCCAGCTTTAACTCCATCAACCACAGTGCAGCCCTTTTACCAACTGTGGTTGGCTGTGCAGGTTGAAAGTGTGTAAAGGCAAGTGTAGGAAGTGCCTTATATTCCAGAGCAAACTTAGAAAGTTCCGCCATAACATTTAATAACTTCTTTTTAACCAGCTTTAAGGCTTCTGTCATAATAATGATATCAGTGTTATCTCCTACGTAACAAGAGGTTGCTCCCAGATGAATTATTCCCTTTGCCTTGGGACATTGTACTCCATAGGCATATACATGGGACATAACGTCATGACGAACCAGTGCTTCTCGTTCCTTTGCTACCTCATAGTTAATGTCATCCTGAAAAGCCTTTAATTCCTCAATTTGTTCGTCTGTTATATTTAACCCTAGTTCTTTCTCTGTTTCAGCTAATGCTACCCAAAGCTTTCTCCAGGTTTTAAATTTCATGTCCGGTGAAAAGATATACTGCATTTCCTTTCCAGCATAACGCTCGGATAAAGGACTCATGTATTTATCATTGCTCATCCTTTCTACCCCTTTCGTATTTATTAGTAGGATACCCAATCTTAATCAATCGTTATTATAACATAACATTATTGCTTTGAAAGACTTAATTTCAGATTTAACGCAATATTTTAACGAAATATACAAAATGAAACGAAGTCGTTTCACTTGTCAGGATTTACAGATCATATTCTCCCCTGATGTCCTCTTCCGGTGGTTGTATTGGATAATTACCAGTAAAACATGCATCACAATATCCACAGTCTCCGCCAATTAAATCTGATAAACGCTCAACCGCAAGATAACCCAGTGAGTCTGCACCAATCATTTCTCTAATCTGCTCAATAGAATTGTTATGGGCAATTAACTGATCTCCTGTTGGTACATCGGTCCCAAAATAACATGGATGCAGGAAGGGTGGAGAGCTAATTCTAACATGTACTTCAGTAGCCCCTGCCTTCTTCAACATCTTAACAATCTTTTCACTGGTGGTTCCGCGAACGATGGAGTCATCAATCATTACCACTCGTTTCCCTGCAACTACCTCCGGTAATACATTTAATTTAATTCGAACACTGGAAGCTCTCATGGATTGCTTCGGTTTAATAAAGGTTCGTCCCACGTAGCTGTTC
>JAFACO010000466.1 GCA_023425485.1 Bacillota bacterium | reverse complement strand
GTATCAATTCCTTTTGCTTAGTGATATCAGCAGCATCATGGATTGTCAGCTCTGATTTTGTTGACATTTTTAATCCTTTTACGGGAACAGATACGGCAGATACATTTTTATCTGGTGAAAAGCCTTTCTTTTTACCTACCCAAACCACTGCTATAGTAATTGTGGCCAATAATACATACAAAATACCTAAGCATAAAAGAGCATTATTCCTATCATCTCCGATAAACCCTGAATTTGTAATAGCATTTCTGGCGAGGGATATGGGTGTTCCATATTGTGTAAGGAAGTTATTGAATGCCGTCCCCGTTCCACTTGCAGTGCTTTCCGAGCTAAAACCAATCCAACCGCTGGCAAACATCATCACCCATATGAGCACCTGTGCAAAGGCTTCTACGGTACCTTTTTTAGGGAATAATAAAAACAATAGCATGTACAATAGCTGCGCTATCCCCGCACAGGCAATAAGAGTGGCTATTAGAATCCAAGGGTTACCCCAGTAAACATCCAAGAATAGTGCAGTTATACCGATCATAAGTGCACCTTGTACTAAGCAGTAAACTAAACATGCAGCTAAGGTTCCGAATATATAATCATTGGGTGTCACAGGCATGGAAAACATACGCCAACGCATGTTGCCTCTAAAATCTGTATGAATATAATCAAGGAGTGCATTGCCACCAAAAAATTGAAAGCTTACCATAAACAATATAGCAATATGCGTGGATACTATATTGTAGCCCTTCCACATATAAGGTACCCCGTCAGGGATTTGGTTCATCATTACCATGCTTAAAATAATAGTTAACAAGGTTGGTATACCTGTTATAATTCCTAACCCCACTGGTTCTGTCAAAGAACGTTTTAAATAATGCCTGAATACAATCCATTTCAATTAAAACCCCCCACTTTCTCCACTGTCACGCAATCTTTTGCCAGTTAGTGTTAAAAATACATCTTCCAAAGTGGGCTTTATGACAGAAACATCCGTTATTCCTCCATGGCGCTGTGCAATTTCTATTATACGGTTAAGGCAGCCACTATTTGCCGCAGAAATAATTTCGTAGACATTACCTTTTACTGTTACCCTTTTTATTCCTGCTATTTCTCGTAACTCTTCTGTCATGGTATTGGTTGATCTTACTGCGGTGAAAAGAATTTTGTCCTCGTGCTTGATGCGACCTACGAGTTCATCTAATGTTCCTTCGGCTACTACTCGTCCTGCATCCATAATTGAGATTCGACTGCAAATGGCTTGAATCTCTTCCATGTAATGAGAAGTATATAGTACGGTTGTACCTTGCGCTGCTATTTTCTTAACAGATTCTAAAATATGATTACGAGATTGAGGGTCTATGCCTACAGTTGGTTCATCCATAATAAGAAATTTGGGGTTGTGCACTAAAGCGCAGGCGATATTTAGTCGTCTCTGCATTCCACCGGAAAATTTACCGGGGTATTTTTTGGCATGTTCGGAAAGACCGACAAATTCCAGCACGGACTCTACATTGGCGGAAAGCTCTGCTCCTTTAAGTCCGTGTAGTCTACCAAAATAACGCAGGTTTTCTATCGCTGTTAAATCTGTGAATACTGTAATTTCTTGTGTGACAAGGCCCATTTGCCTTTTAGTATTCAAATTGGTGACCATTTGTGTTTCGCCAAACATAGTCACTTCACCGTTATCTGCTGAAGTCAGACCGCAAAGTATTCGGATGGCTGTTGATTTCCCAGCACCGTTTGGACCAAGCAGGCCTAGAATTTCTCCTGCTGCTACATTTAAATTAAGGTGGTCAAGTGCGGTTGTCTCACCATATCGTTTGACCACGTTTTTCATACTAGCTATCATAATTTACCTCCCGATATGTTATATTATAACTTGATTTTAATAGGATATTAAAAGTATCGGTAGTTACATTTGTCACGAAAGGTGGAGAATTTCTCGGATTTACATGTATCGGGATATAGCATGTTTTTAAATGACTTGGTTAGTCCAGTCGGCTTTTTTATAATAGAAAAGAAATATAACAGAGCTAAGAAACCAGGTTAAAGGATAAGCCCAGAATATCACTTGGATATCTGGAATTATTCTTACCATGATTGTTATGTAGGTGATGCGGATTGCACACCAGCAAACCAACATTACTACCATAGGAACCGTGGATTTTCCGGCTCCTCTTAAGACGCCTGCAAGGCAGTGGGATAATGCGAGCAAGCAAAAAAACAGCGCTTCTGTTCTAGTTTGAAGAACTCCATAGGCAACAACCTCCGGTTGACTGTTGAAAAAGCGAACCAGTACGGGCGCAAATAGCCACAATACAACTCCAATTGATTCTGCTAAAAGTACTCCTGTTAGTATTCCAAAACGTGCTCCTTTTTTAGCACGCTCATATTGCTTAGCTCCAAAATTCTGACTAATAAAGGTAGTTAATGACACGCTGAAACTTGTGATGGGTAAGAAGGCAAACCCCTCTAATTTGGAATAACTGCCGCACCCGGCCATAGCATTTGAACCAAAGGAATTAATATTAGATTGAACAATTACATTTGCAAAGCCTATTACAGAGTTCTGAACACCAGTAGGGACACCCATTTTCAATAGACTAGCTAGCATTCTACGATGAATTTTAATTTCTTTTATATGAACTCTATGTACTCCATCAACCCTTAGAAGTTTTACAAAGCCTAGAATTGCACTAACAAATTGTGCAATTACGGTTGCAATTGCTGAACCACTGATACCAAAACCTAAAATTGCAACAAATAGAATTTCCAGTATAACATTAATGACGGACGAAGTGATTAGGTAGTAAAGTGGACTTTTGCTATCCCCCACGGCTTGAAAAATTCCCATACAGGCATTATACATAACAATGGCAATACCGCCAGCGAAATATAATCGGAAGTATAAAATAGAGTTTGGAAGCACATCAGCTGGCGTTCCCATCATTCTTAACATCCAAGGTGTAAATATCATTCCTGCCGCTGTAATAATTATTCCGGCTATAAGTCCAAAGGCAATTGTAGTATGTACAGCAACCGACAGCTCTTTCTTTTCTTGTGCTCCGTAATAGCGTGCAATTATAACGCTGGAACCTACAAAGATACCATTAATAAACCCAACAATCAAAAATATCAAACTGCCGGAGGAACTAACTGCAGCTAGTGCATCTTTTCCCAGTACATTCCCTACAACCAGAGAGGCTACAATTGTGTAAAGCTGCTGAAATAGGTTGCCTAGAAAAATTGGCATTGCAAATAGAATTATTTTTTTAGATATTTTACCTTCTGTCACTTTTTTATCCGTCCTGTTCTTTGTTCTTTATAGTAATTTAAACAACGATAGATGCAAATCTATTCATTATGTTGTGCAAGCTACACCTCCAAATAATTGATGATTTAGAATCCAATAAATACATCTTTTTTAATATTCTTCTTTGCAATCCCGTTATTATTTAGAAATTTTCCCACTTCTTTGACCATTGATTTTGAACCAACAATATAAAACAATGCATCATCCTGATGTTTATCAATTAACGCATTTATTTTATCATTCATAGTTACCGGATCATTTATATAAATAATTCTCAATGAAGCTGACTCAACAAGCTTATTCAATTCTTTATTATATATGAATTCTCCTCTGTTATCCATATATAATAATTGACTATTATTAAAAGTTTCATCACCATTCAATAACATATCGTTAAGTATTGCTCTATATGGTGTTATTCCTATAC
>JAFACO010000462.1 GCA_023425485.1 Bacillota bacterium | reverse complement strand
ACCCAAGTCTGTGGGTTCATAAGAATTGCACAGTCAACGCCAACATTATACGGATTCTCCTGTATGAATTTGGACCACCAAGCCTTTTTTACATTATTCTTAAGCTCAACACCAAGATTACCATAATCCCAGGTATTTGCTAATCCACCATAAATCTCTGAGCCTGGATACACAAATCCTCTTGCCTTTGCCAGTGCAACAATTTTCTCCATCGTCTTTTCCATACATTCATCCTCGCATTTAATTTTAATATTATAAATAGGATTGAAACCAATCCTACTAGCTGCTATTTAAAAACTATAATTGTTATTCCCTCTGCTGCTGCCTGAACTCGGTTATCCTTTAGTAGAGTAGCCCCATTGGAATAATATTTCACTTTTCCATCTACTACAATTTCATAGGGCTCGTACAATACAAGAACCTTATAGTCTTCATTTAAAACAACTTCTTCTGTACTAGCAAGATCTTCATTTTTTGCACTAATTAGTGTTGTAGGTAATTCTAATGCTATATCCTTTAGGCCGCCATTGAAATACGCTGCTTGAACTTCATTGAAAGTGGAATATGCTCTCATACCGTTATAAGTAAGCAACATTACGGCTTTTGATTGGCTGACTTCAATTTGATCAATTGTGATTTTATCATTTTCGTTCTTCTTATTATATTCCTCTGTCTCTGTTTTCACGAAAGCCTCTAGCTCGTCCTTCTGGTAGTAGGCCTTATCAAAGGTTTCCACAGTTGCAACCTTAAGTTCACCTGTTTTCATTGCTAAAAATGTATTTTGAGATATCTCATTCACATCGATATTCAGGTCATCCTTCGTGCATCCGACCATTCCAAATATTAGTAATAGGACAAGTGCAACTAGACTAATTTTTTTCATCCAAATCCTCCATCAACCGCTTTTCGGCGGTAATTTTATAACAGTTTAGCCATGCAAGTTTATAATACAATAGGAAGGCGAAAGTTTACTTTCGCAGGCATATCGTATTATAAACTTGTAGGGCGCTCTGCCTAAGCGAGATGAGCGAAGCGGAAATCGAGCTTATGGCTAAACTGCTACTTAAATTTGTGTTTGCAAAGACGTTCATATCATTTTACCCTTAAAATCCAATAATTTCAATCACTTTTTATAACAGTTTTATAACAGTTTAGCCATGCAAGTATTTCATTCACTGTATAGGTGAAAGGTCGCTTTCGAATATACAGTGTGTGAAATACTTGAAGGGCGCTCTGCCTAAGCGAGATGAGCAAAGCGAAATCGAGCTCATGGCTAAACTGTTATCTATACAAAGTAAAACCAGCAAAAGCTTGTTTCTAAAGCATATTGCATCATATACTTGTTAGGCTAGCCTGTTACAATATTAAGCATGTCCAGCGATTTAAAGGAATGCTCAATATGACTAGCAAGATAACCTTTTACTACATATTTTAACTCTCCCAAAACCTCATCTGTTACTTGGAAAGAATATAGTTTTTCAATTTCCTGCGATATTATGTATTGCATGGCGTAAAGCGTTGAGGTATTAATAAGCCTCGCATTCTTATCCTGTATTCTACATGCATCGCACAATATTCCTGAATCTCTGGTGCTAAAGTAATAACGTTTGGCCTGCTGTAATTGTACCTCGTCATTATTACTTTTGTTCTTCTCGCATTTCATACATCCAAATACCTGCGGTGCCTCACCGTTAAGTGCCATAATTTTAAGTTCAAATACAGCACGTATAAGCTCCTTCGATATCTTATTTCTAGTTAAGACCCGCAGAGTCTGGTATAAAAGCTTAAGAATTTGTTTTTCGTCATTGTTTTCTTTGGTCATATAATCTGCAAATTCACAGAAATAAAATCCATAGCATAAGCCGTCAAAATCATCCCTAAGTTCGCTAAAGTAGTTTGAGATTTCAGAAGAAGCAATACTATAGGAAGATCTACCGCCATAAAGAGCAAATTCACCAAAAGCAAACGGTTGGCAGCACGCCAATAAGGCGCTGTTAGGTTTCTTAGCGCCTTTTGCGAATGCTGTTATTTTACCCATTTCCTTCGTTAGCAAAACCAAACGTTTGTCATAATCACCAACAGGCATGGCCGATAGAACCATCCCCGTCACGGTAGTTGATACCGGCACTAACTCCACCTTCTTTTTCTAGGTCCAAATGCTGCATTGCACTCTCTATGCCTGGCAGGAAGTCATCCATAGCTTCTTCCTGCGTACAGGCAATGTAATGTAAGTAGTCGTCAATTTTTCCAGTTTTGACAAATTTGTTCCAAAAATCATAATTCTTCATAATGAGCCCCCTAACCATGATCAAGAAGAGCTTAGCTCTCTGAACGTTGTTAATATGTCCTGATAATCTGTTGTACTTTTTTCCTTATCAGTTATATCTTTAGGTTTCCCATTTTAAAACGAATTAAACTGGTTAGAATCCCCAATTGTATTTTTTATAGAAATTTAGTGTAACTTCATCTATTCGTCTCTTCCATACCCATAGTTCTTCATTAAGAAATCACTGTCTCTCCAGTCCTTCTTAACTTTAACCCAAAGTTGCAGATTAACTCTGCAATCTAATAGGTTCTCTATTTCTCTTCTTGCTTGAGTACCAATCTGCTTTAGCATAGCGCCAGCCTTGCCAATGATGATACCTTTGTGGGAATCTCTTTCACAGACAATTGTTGCATCTATATCTATCATTGGAGGATTATTATTTGTTTGCGGACGTTCCTTCATTCGCTCAATACTTACTGCAATTCCATGAGGAATTTCATCATCCAGAAGACGAAGAGCCTTCTCACGCACTAACTCAGCAACGATTTGTCGCTCCGGTTGATCTGTTACAGTATCTTCATCATAATACTGCGGTCCTTCCGGAAGATAATGATAGAGTTCTTCCAATAATACCTTTGTATTTTCACCCTTAAGTGCTGATACTGGAATGATTTCGGCAAACTTACAGATATCCTTATATGCAGCGATAAAAGTTAGAATTTCTTCTTTTTTCACCGTATCAATTTTATTAATAACAAGAAATACCGGCGTCTTAACCTTGCCAAGCTGTTCTGCTATTTTTTGCTCCCCTGCTCCAATAAAGGTTGAGGGTTCTACCAGCCAGAGAACTACATCTACTTCGCTCATGGTTCTCTGTGCCACGTTAACCATATATTCACCCAGCTTATTCTTTGCCTTATGAATTCCAGGAGTATCCAGGAAAATCACCTGACCTCTTTCATCCGTATAAACTGTCTGAATGCGATTTCTTGTTGTCTGGGGTTTATCAGAGGTAATCGCTATCTTCTGCCCTATCAACTGATTCATTAATGTTGACTTACCTACGTTTGGGCGGCCGATTAATGTGACAAACCCTGATTTGTACTTTGTTTCTTTCATCCTTATTCCTTAACCTTTCCACGCTTAATTGGACTTCATTAAGCTCTTTACTTCCTTAAACATATCTTTGTTCGCATTAATCTTATCTTCACTACCGATGACACAGATGTTTCCTGCATCCACCACTGCTTTTACAGCACTGTGCAGCTTTCTGATATCTTCTACTGTAGCGTTACGAACTTCATCCCGTTCTTTCTGCAGTTCCTCTTCTGATATACCTGCAATGTACATGCTAAGGGAACGTTTCCCCTTTGCCTGTGGAGTTAAAGGTGTATCCAGTGAACTGAAAGTTCCGATTATATACTTTGTAATATCTCTTTCCTCTGCAGAGAAATTCTTAATATATTCCACTGCATTTTCATATACCAAATTGGTTTCCTTCAGGTTAGGATCACGGTAAGAGGTAAAATACGCATCTCCATCTACACCGGAGAAGCCGCACATACATCCATAAGCTCCGCCTTTTACTCTGACATTTACCCATAGGTAGTCATAGCTAAGGATTGTCTTTAGCACTCTCATTGCTCCGGTATATTCAAAACCTTCCTGCAGGAAATTACCAACTCTTGCTACATACTGAACTTGCATTGCAGTTTTAAAGCCTTCATTGAGACATTGTGGTTTCAATTCAGAAGTATCATAAGCTTCAAACAGCTTAACATCCGTACTTACAGGCAAATGGTTACAGAAGGTATGGAATTTATCTTTAAAAATACCCAGTCCTTCTTCATCTGCAGTTATGCTGACCATAAGATTTTCTTTTGTGAAAATCATCTGCATTAACTCTTTCATTTTAGCAATTGCTATTGGAGCCTTTGTAGCAAAATTATCGGATAAATCCTCAATAAATTTATATAAGGCAATTCCAGTCGTTGTTTCTTTAAATAATCCATGAGCAGAATAATAAGACATAGCACGGTCAACTGCAACGGTATGACCGGAGGAATTAAAATTCATTTGAAGCTTAGATTTCATTTCTCCAATAATTTCTTTCAAACGCTTAGTATCCTCAAGCTTTGTACCAAATACAACCTCTTCCATCAGTCTAAAAACTTCTGCTAGCTTATCATAAAGTACCTTTGTTGTAAACTCAAATACTGGATAATACTGTTCCTGGCTTCCTTTTATTGAAAAGCTTCTTACGTTGGTAGACATACCACCCGTATGAATGTTTACTTCATTGGAAAGCTCCAAATACGAATAATTCTTAGTATCCACATACCCCAGAACAAAGGATAATAAAGAAGCATAAGGTAATAAATCCTTTGGCAAGCCCTTAATATTATAGAGGAAGCGAAGGTAAGCTATTTTATTCGTATGAACATCATGGTGAATGACTTTGACATCCTCAAGTTTTAATTCTTGGTTAAATAGCGGCTCAATTTCCTTACCAATATCCTCTCTTGTAAGCAAAGGAATTTGTTCTAACTCTTCCTTGGTAGAGGGTTGTTCCTGGAACTTTCGAAGTTCTGCAGTTTCTTGTATGATTCTTTGAATTTCCTCTTTTGATAAGGACGATTTATACTCAGCAAGATTCTTTCTAATCGCTGCTTCCTTCTCATTATTTAAGCCTTTTTTAGGCTTAAGGGTTACAAGAGAGGAATGCTTATTATCTAACAAATAGTCCTTAATTACCTTCTCATAGTAGCCAGTACCTATCTTCTCCTTCAAGAATTCATAACCTGTTGAATCTTTAAGGTGAAGAAATGGCTTCTTATCATCATACAACCAGCTGCTCATGGCTCTTAGCCCATACAATAACCCTTTGGGGAATTGTCCATAATCTGCTTCTCTGTATTTGAATTCATAATAATTAATTGCTGCACGAAGTGATTTTTCATCAATTCCCTTTGCAATAAGATTAGATAGAACATCCCTAACAATACCAATTAATTGATCCTTTTTATCTGCCTCCGAGTTCTTTGCTATAATTAAGAAGGTAGGCTGCATAATCTCATCTTCCAGACCACCCATAATATCACTACCAATACCTGCATCCAGAAGAGCCTGTTTAATTGGAGCACCAGGGGCTTGTAATAATACATAGTCAAGAATCTGGAAGGTTAGCATAAGTTCTTTATCCAGTGTATTGCCCACGACACAGTTTAAACTTAAGTAAGTGTTGTCTGCATCTAATTCATCTTCACTTAAAGAATAATATGCCTCTACTTCTCGTAGTGCTGTAAAGCCTTTTTGTGGCTTAACTTCTGAATCTACTGATAGTCTATCATATTGGTTAAGATATTCCTTATCCAACCAATCCAAACGCTCGGTGAAGTCCATATCTCCATATAAATAGATATAACTGTTGGAGGGATGATAGTAAGTTCTATGAAACTCTAAAAATTCCTCATAAGAAAGCTCCGGAATATGATCTGGATCCCCACCGGATTCCACGCCATAAGTAGTATCTGGGAATAAAGAGTTTTGTATAAAACGAAATAGCCTTGATTCCGGAGAAGAAAAGGCACCTTTCATTTCATTATAAACAACGCCATTATAAATCAGGTCTGCATCCTCATTCTCTAATTCATAGTGCCAGCCTTCCTGCATAAAAATTTCTTTTTTCTGATAAATGTTTGGATGAAAAACCGCATCCATATAAACATGCATTAAGTTTTTAAAATCCTGATCATTCATACTGGCAACCGGATACAAGGTTTTATCGGGATAAGTCATAGCATTTAAAAACGTATTAAGAGAACCCTTCGCCAACTCAACAAAAGGATCCTTTGCAGGGAAGTTCTTAGAACCGCATAGTACGGAATGCTCGATAATATGTGCAACACCGGTGCTGTTAACAGGCGGTGTACGAAAGCCAATGGAAAACACTTTATTGTTATCATCATTTTCAATTAAAACAACTCTAGCACCTGTCTTTTTGTGTGACAGAACCTTTCCTACTCCATTCATGTCTTCAAGTTTTTCCTCAAATATGAATTCATATGAGGAAGGTATTTCATATTTCATGTCGTTAACCTCCATATTTCATGTATTAAATAAGTATTGCAGTATTCTTATCATTTATTTGTAACTGTTCAGAACCAAGCAGAATATTTAAGAATTAGCTGTAAAAGCTTGCTTTCTAAAGATAATTTTTGAATATTCATGTTTGGCGAGAGCCAAACAGCGAGGAAACCTCAGGTTTTCGAGCTTGGTTCTGAATAATTACATTTTTTTATATATGTATCAGTATGGTAATTTATAGTATGTGCTTATTCATAATAACATAGAAATATTAATTTGTCATTTCCTACCTGTGTATTCTTTTATATCAAATTACGTGCTTTTATTTAAATTGTAGTAACAGTTTAGCCCTGCAAGGTTAAGATACATAGGAAGTCGAAAGCAAGCTTTCACTTCTACCTAATTGTAGTAACAGTTTAGCCTCAAGCTCGATTCCGCTTCGCTTCATCTCGCTTGGGCAGAGCGCCCTGCAAGGTTAAGATACATAGGAAGTCGAAAGCAAGCTTTCACTTCCTACAT